>NZ_NHBI01000022.1:0-188482 GCF_002167505.1 Sulfitobacter sp. TMED3
AAAAGGAGCGGTCAGCTGACCGTCTTGCGGCAGCGCCAGACCCGCCGCGACCGCCAGCTGGTTCAGGTCCATATCGCTTGCCGTCATCGTATGCCCGCGTGCCGGACGCCCCAGCAGTCGGATGTAATTCGACAATACCGCCGCCGATTCCGCAGCCAGTAGGGACGACCGGTGATCCTCCATCCCTGTGATCCATGGCGCACCGGGTTCATCCTCTTCGACCGCGCGGGGATGCGCGACAAGCAGCACCAGCGCGTGGGTATGGCCTGCGATATCCGTCTCGGGTGCGGTGACGGAGTCGCGCAGGTCGGCCATGATCGCATCCACACCAGAGGCGAGCGTTTTGACCTGACGCGTCTGCAAATCCTGCGCCAGCCGCGCCACATCCGCGTTGCGCAGGGGCTGTGCCAGATGGTGGTCGGGGGCAAGTTTGCAAATCCCCACCATCGTCGCATCGTTGAAATGGGCAAACGCCTTGAGATGCTGCGCCCGCTCGGTCAGATCGGCGGGGATCTCGGCCAAAGCCTTGTTCACCAGACCCTCGCGGATCGCATCCAGCATGGCGCGGTGATCCCGCGTCGCTTGGGCCAGCGGACGCGCGTCCTCCGTCACCCCCAAGGGGGTGAAGACCGGCGCCGGCCCTGCAACACCCTCCGCCCGCCGCAGCTTTTCAGTCGGATAGGCACCCATATGGATGGGGCGGTTTTTGCGGGAACGCAGCCGTGGGGTCATGGGTATTGCCTCTTAATTCGGCGCTATAGTTGTCCTAGATCAACTATTTTGCAAGCAAACAGTAGCGGCGCGGCAAAAATGGAGTATTCATGCCTTATGACCGGACCCGAGAACACCTCTGCCCCTGCCTCCTATCGTCTGCACGACAGGCTGGGCTTTCGCGTGTCGCGGCTGGCCGCGGTCATGCGTGCCAGTCTGGATGCAGAGCTTTCGCAGCTTGGGCTGACACGGTTGGAATGGTGCGTCTTGGCCAGTATCGCGCTGGAAGGCATCACCGCGCCCTCTGGTATCGCCGAGAATATCGGCATCACCCGCCCTACGGCCTCGCGGACGTTCAAGCAGATGCGCGACAAAGGCTGGCTGGTGCAGAACCTGACGGAAGGCGACGGGCGCGCCCGTGCGATCACGCTGACCGGGGCGGGGCAAGACCTATTGGCGCGTGCGCGGGTGCTGGTTGACGCGCATCAGGCGCGGTTTCTGGACAAGCTCGACCCCCAAGCGGCGGCACATTTCCTATCCGCGCTGGATACGCTGCTTGAAGGGGTTCACGACCGGTTCGATGATCCGTAGGGTGGCTTAGGTCATCACGGGAAAGACGTTCGACTGCTTCAGCACGCCATAGGCAAAGCTGGAATCAATCGACGCGATGCCGGGGATATTGTGCAGCTTGTGGCGCACGAATTCCTCGTAGCTTTTCAGGTCCTCGACCAGCACGCGCAACAGATAGTCCTCGCTGCCGGTGATAACATAGCAATCGAGGATCTGTTCGGTCTCGTGCACCTTCTTCTCGAACAGTTTCACCACGTCTCCCGTGTGGCTGCTTAGCCGGATGCGCACCAGCGCGGTCACGGGCAGCCCGTAGGCGCGTTCATCCACAATCGCGGTATAGCCCTTGATCACGCCCTTTTCCTCAAGCGCGCGGGTGCGCCGCAAGCAGGGCGAGGGCGACAGATTCACCTGAGCTGCCAGATCCTGATTGGTCAGACGCCCGTTACGCTGCAGCGCTTTGATGATCTCGCGATCTTTGCCGTCCATCTTGGCCCTCTAAGGGCAGGATATGCCCCAAATTCATAATATCGCGCAATCATTAGCAAGCATCTGCCCGTGGATACAGCGTAAAACAGCGCAGATACAACGCGCAGGACGAATATGCTCAGTTCCCCCTCACTGCCCGCCGCACATGGACTTGGTCCGCGGCAGATCCCCCTTCGGCCCCTGGTTGGCTATCTCGCGATTGCGGTGACCGTGCTGGTCTGGGCGGGGTTCGCGCTGTCCACCCGTGCCGCCAGCGGGGCGCAGTTGACGTTTGGTGATGTGGCGCTGATCCGGTCGGGTATTCCGGCGCTGTTCTTTTTACCCTTCCTGCCAAAACGTATCGCCGTGTTAAGGCGGTTGCCCGCGCATCGCTGGCTGATGATCGCGGCGGGGGCGGGGCTGCCGTTCTTCTGGCTCGCGGCTATGGGCGGGGCGCAGACCTCGGCCACGCATGTGGGGGCGTTGATTGCCGGGACGACACCGGTGTCGGTGGCGGTTCTGACGTGGGTGATCTACCGGCAGCGCCCCGCGGTGTTGCTGCCGCTGGGGATCATCCTTGTGGGGGTGGCGGCGCTCATCGGTGCCTCGGGCAATTTGGCCGCAGGCAGTTTGACCGGCGTGGCGCTGCTGCTATCGGCCAGTCTGCTCTGGGGGTGCTATACGCTGGGGCTGCGGGGCAGCGGGTTGGACCCGATTGGCTGCGCGCTGGTGCTGGCACTGCCGTCCACGCTGGTGCTGCTGCCGCTGCTCGCCACGGGGGTGCTGCCCAGCAATCTGACGCAGGTGCGACTGGCCGAGGCGATGCCGTTCATCCTTGCCCAAGGGGTCGGCGTCGGCCTTGTCTCGAGCCTGACCTACGCCATCGCCATCGCCCGTCTTGGTGTCGCGAAATGTGCCGCGATCGGGTCGCTCGCCCCTGCGATTGCGGCGGTGCTTGCCGTGCCGCTGCTGCACGAGGCCCTGACGCTTGGCACGATTTTGGCCGTTCTCATCATTTGCGCTGGCGTCATGCTGGCCAACCGCCCCAAGGAGTAAACCCGATGCTCGACGCGCTTGCCGCCCTACCCGAAGACCCGATCTGGGGGCTGACCTCTGCCTTTCGCGCCGATCCGCGCGCCCATAAGATCGACATGGTCATCGGCGTGTACCGCGATGACAACGGGGCCACGCCGAATATGAAGGCGGTGCGCATGGCCGAGCGCGCCTTGGCGCAGGACAGTGCGCCGAAAACCTACCGCGCTTTGGCGGGCAATGCAGTGTTCAACGCGGGCATGGCGCGGCTGGTCTTGGGCGATGCGCCCGCGCGGATCGCGCGCAGCCATGTGATCCAGACGGTCGGCGGGACAGGCGCCTTGCGCGTGCTGGGGGATATGCTGGCCAGCCTGCGCCCCGACACCACGGTCTGGAGCACGGACCCCGGCTATGTGAACCACCGTCCGATATTCGAGGGGGCCGGGCTGAAGCTGCAACTGTATCGCTGGCAGGCCAAGGGCGACGCGCTGGATCTTGACCGCGTGCTCGCGGATCTGGCGGCGGCGAAGCCGGGGGATGTGGTGCTGCTGCACGGCTGCTGCCACAACCCCACGGGCCTCGATCCCGATGCGGATATGTGGCATGCGCTGGCCCGATTTTGCGCGGCGCGGGGGCTGATCCCGTTGATCGACATTGCCTATCAGGGCTTTGGCCGCGGGCTCGACGCAGATGCGGCGGGGCTTCGGGTGATGGTCGATGCGGTGCCCGTGGCGATGGTTGCGGCAAGCGGGTCCAAGAACATGGGTCTATATTGCGAACGTATCGGGGCGGCGATGGTGCTGGGGCCCGATGCGGCCTCCATCGCCCATGTGGGTCGCCACCTAGAGACATTGACCCGCGCGAATTATTCGATGCCCCCCGAACATGGTGCCGCTGTCGCCTGCCACGTCTTTGACACCCGCACCATCTGGGAGGAAGAGCTCAACAGCATGCGCGCCCGTGTCCAATCGCTGCGGCAGCAGTTGGCCGATGCGCTGGCCGCGATAGATGCGCCCCCCGCATTTCAAGCGCTGCGGCACCATCAGGGGATGTTTTCCCTGCTGCCCCTCGCGCCCGACCAGATGGACAGCTTGCGCCGTGACCACGCGATCTATGGCACGGCCACCGGTCGGATCAATATCGCCGGTCTGCGCAGCACGCAGATCGAACAGGTCGCGGCGGCGCTTCGGGAGGTGTCACAGGCGTGACACTGGCCCGCCCCCTGGGCCAGCGTCTGTAGGTCTTAGCGCGGAGCGGCGTCGAGCATCCCCAGACGTGGCTCTGTCAGCGAGGTCACGGCAATGCGCCCGTCGGGCAGGGTCACGGCACCCGTGGTCAACGCATAGTCCCCTGCCGGATCCTGAAGCGTTTCCAGCACCTTGCCCGAGGCATCCATTCGCAGGACAAAGCCATAGCGCAGCGGCGCGGGTTTCATTGCGTCGGGTAGGCGCATGATCATGCGGCGCAGGAAGGGGCTGTTTGCCAGTTGATCCATGACGGGATTGCGCGGGCTGACCAGGCCGACCCAGAATGTGCCATCGGGGGCGTTGTTGATATTGTCTGGAAATCCCGGCAGGTTCTCCAGCACCACCGTGCCTGCGCTGCCGTCCGTGGGGAACCGCCAAACGCGGTAGCTGCCGGTTTCGACCACAAATACCGCGCTGTTCGCGTCATCCACCGCCACCCCGTTGGCAAAGTTCAGACCGTCGGCAAAGACAGTCGTTTCGCCCGATGCGGGGTCGTATTTCAGGATGCGGCCGTTCGACGAATGCTCCACCAGATCCAGCACCGACGCCGCCAGCGTGCCGCCGTTATCCTGCGCACCAAAGCGGGTCGAGGCATCCGAGAAATAGACGCTCCCATCGGCGGCGATATCCACATCATCGGCGTAAAGGATCGGGCTGCCGTCCTTGGTCGTCTCGGCCAGCAGGGTCACCTTGCCGCCGCGGTCCACCGACAGCAGGCCACGATAGGCGTCGGCGACGTAAAGCGTGCCGTTGTCGTCAAATTCGATCCCAAGGGGGCGGCCCTCGGTCTGCGCAAAGACGGTGATGGCCCCGTTCTCTTCGATCCGCAGGATTTCACCATCATGGGTGGCGACATGTACCAGCCCGTCCGGGCCGATATCGGCATCCTCCGGCCCGCTGCGGCCCTCAAGCTCGACGATCTTCAATGCGGTCAAACGGTCGTTGACCGCGAAATCACCGGTGTAGCCCTGATCCGGCGGTGCCTCCCACGCGACGGGGGCGACGGATACGGGCCAGAACGCGAGATAGGCAAGCAAGGCCAGCAGGGCGATGCCCAGTAGTGTAAATAGTTTTTTCATCGGTGATCTCCTCCCCAGAGTTCGCGTCGAAGTAGTGGCGCACAGCGTAGGGTTGCCGATCCCTTGGGCAGGTGCAAGAGGCTACGCCGCGCGATTTATGTCAGCCGCTTTGGCCCGCGCCGAGGTCGCATCCCCCGCAGTGGTGAACACCGCGAGGGGGTGCTGCTTAGCTCTCTACCTCGAAGGTCAGCCCTGCATTGGCTGTGAGCCGGTCAATGATCGCACCACCAAAGGCAGGGGCCGCCGTCAGCACGCCGCCGGGGGTGTCGGCGGCTTCCTCGATCAGACAAAGCGCCGCTTCGGTCAGCATTTTGGAGGTGGAGCCATAGCCCGGATCGCGGTCGCCCTTGACGCCAACGGTCAGCCGCTCTTTGTCAGCGGAGGTGCCGGTGAACATCAGGTCATAGCTGCCGTTGTCGCGTTCTTCTTTCGACGGGCCTTCGCCGGGTTTGATATCATCGTCGCCCATAGGGTTGGATTTGGCGATGCTCTTGGCGATCGCCTCGCCTTTTTCGCCCTTGCCGGTGAACATCATCTCTTCATAGGTGAAATCCGTGCCGTAGGGGTGGCCCATCAGCATATTGGACCGGTGCACGTTCTTGGTATTGATCGACGCCATCACAAAGGGCGCGACCCAGATGCCGAAATCAGGGTCTTCGTAGGGCTTGTTGCCGTAAGGCTGTGTCGGCCCCTCAAACCCCGGTGTCAGCGCGAAGGACGAGACCAGACGTTTCATCACATCAGGATCCCCCATGGCCAGCTTCATCGTCTCTTTGCCCGACGCCGCCGTCCCGCCCGAGAACGTGCCCTTCATCCCGCGCACGCGTCCTTTGACGTCTTTCAGCGGCGCGCCAAAGCGTTTCTGTGCCTCTTGCTGCAGGAAATAGACGCCCATATCGAAGGGGATGCTGTCAAAGCCGCAGGAGTGTACGATCCGGGCCCCGCTGGCCTTGGCGGCATCGTTGTACTTTTCGATCATGTCCCACATGAAGGGCGGCTCGCCCGACAGGTCGACGTAATCGGTGCCCGCTTTGACACAGGCTGCGACCAGCGGCTCGCCATACAGCAGATAGGGGCCGACCGTGGTGATGATAACCCGCGCCCGCGCGACCATCGCGTCAAGCGAGGCCGGGTCAGAGGCATCGGCCTCGATCAGGGGGGTGTCGGCGGGCAGGCCCATCTCGTCGCGCACCTGCGCCAGCTTGGACGCGCTGCGCCCTGCCATCGCCCAGGGACGGTCCGGATAGGTCGCGTGGATGTATTCCGCGACCAGCCGCCCCGTAAACCCTGTCGCGCCGTAGATGATGATATCGAATTCAGCCATGTGCCGTTCCTCCCCGATTGGTTGCATGTCTTTGCGCCGACTATGGGACAGCGCAGACGGTATTGACCATTGCCGAGTTTCAGAACGCTGCGTCGGGGGGCAAAAGAAACGGGCCGCAGCAGATGCTACGGCCCGTCTCGAATTCAGGTAGGATGCGTCCGGATCACTCTGCCGGGAGCTTCCATGCGTCGCGGTCGATATCCAGATCGGCATAATCGTCCGGGTTCAGCACGGGGCGTTCGACGCCTGCCTTCAGCTGACGACGGAAGTCGCGCAGCAGGCGCATGGCCACGGGGAAGAGCATCATGATCGCCAGCAAGTTGACCAACGCCAGGATACCCATCATCGGATCCGAGAAGAAGAACACCGCAGTCGCCGCCGGTGCTGTCGCCCCAAGGAAGACAATCGCGATGATCGCGATCCGCAGACCCAGAATACCCAAGGGGCTCTTGGTCAGTACCGTCATCGCGTTTTCACCCAGATAGTAGTTGTAGATGATCGACGAGAACGAGAACAGCAGGATCGCGCCGCTCAGGAAATACTGCACCCATGTGCCCAGATGCGACACCATGCTTTGCTGTGTCAGCGCCACGCCGTCGATGCCTTCGGCACCGGGGACATAGACATCCCCCAGCAGGATCACGAAAGCCGTGCACGAGCAGATGATGATCGTGTCGATAAAGACCGAAAACGACTGCGTGATGCCCTGGCTGATGGGGTGACGTACCTCGGCGGTGGCCGCGACGTTCGGGGCAGAGCCCAGACCCGCCTCGTTCGAGAACAGACCGCGCCGCAGGCCTTGCGCAACCGCAGCACCCATACCGCCACCAACGGCTTCTTGCAGGCCGAAGGCATTGGTCACGATGTCATAGATCACGCCGGGCAGGCTGGTGATGTTGAGCAGGATCACGATCAGCGCCATTGCCAGATAGCCGATGGCCATGATCGGCACGACAACGTCCGACACTTTGGCAATGCGGTGGATGCCGCCGAAGATGATAAATCCGGAGATGGCCGCCAGCGCGATACCGGTCCACAGACGGTCAATGCCAAAGCTGTCCTGCATCGACCCCGCAACCGTGTTGCCCTGGAACGCGTTGAAGCCCAGACCGAAGGCCGCAATCAGGCAGATCGCATAGACCACNGCCAGCCAGCGGTATTCCTTGCCCAACCCGTGGATGATGGCCGCTGCAGGGCCGCCGCGGTAGCTGTGCTCTCCGACTTTGCGCTTGAACAGCTGTGCCAGTGAACATTCGACAAGGCTCGTGGCCATACCGACCAACGCGATGGCCCACATCCAGAAGACCGCACCCGGGCCGCCAAGGGTGATCGCAACCGCGACGCCCGCGATGTTGCCGCCNCCGACACGTCCACCGACCGACACCAGCAAGGCTTCGCGCGCTGAAATCTGGTTGGAATCATCCGCGTTGTTCTTGTTCGACAGCACGCGGAACATGCGGCCAAAGTATTCGATCTGCACAAAACCGGTCGCGATTGTGATGAAGATACCGAAAATGACGAGGATCGGGATCAGCGACCATCCCCANGTGAAGTCTCCGATCCAGCCGAAGAGCGTTTGTAGAAATTCCATATANNTGTCCCTTTGTTTTGCCGCGTTTTACGGTGTTCTTGGCCAAAGCGTAAAGCCGAATGACGCAGCGCGAAGCACGCAGCCCCNGNGCGACGTCTAGTGCGTTGATCCTTATACAGGTTATTTCGCAATTCAACTCTAGCGGGTTGGCTCTTCGCGCGTTANTCGGCCATTTCTCCGCATTGATCCGCAGCCAGATAGGCGTGTTGCGCGTCAAACTGCGCAAAGCAGCTCAGCGCGAGGTGGATTTTGACGAAGGCCGCCTCGGCTGTCATCTGGCCGCCGTCGACCACCCCGCTGTCGCGCAGCGCCTTGCCCGCGGCGTAGGTGCCGATCTGCATGCCGCCCTCGGCGCATTGGCTGACGGCCACCACGGGAACGCCCTTGCCTTGCGCTTTGCGCAAGGCNGCNCGCAGGGCGGGGCTGTCGGGAACCGTGCCCGCGCCAAAGCAGCGCAGAACGATCCCGTCGCAGGTGGTCGCCGCATGATCCAGCAGNGCGGCGCTGAAACCGGGGGTGACGGTCANAAGGGCAACCTNNTGGGGGCGNAGGGGGCTGAGCTGCGGGTCGGGGGCGGTGACACGCGGTGCCCTGTCGGTTGGCGCGGCGGTNAAGGCGTNCAGCGCNTGNGAATGGGCNTTGCGCACCCGCCCGCCATGCAGCCGTTTGCCGCCGAATTGCACCCAGACCCCCGCCGGTGCGGTACGCGCTGCGGCAAGCGCATCGATCAGATTGGCNGTGCCGTCCGTGTCAGCCACAGTCAGNGGTNGCATCGCGCCGGTCACGATCACAGGCTGCGCCAGACCGGGCAGCGCAAGGCACAGGGCGGCGGCNGTATAGGCCAGCGTATCCGTCCCGTGGGTCACGACGAAGCCGTCAAAGCGGCCCCGGTGCTGATGGATGGTCTGCGCGATGCGCGCCCAATCCTGCGCCGTGGCGAGCGCGGAATCGATCAGCGGATCAAGGCGCAGCACNTCGACCTCTCCGGTGANCTTGCCGCTGGCCACCAGCGCCGCGACCGCATCTTCGACCACCCCGTCGCGAGGGGCNAANCCGTCNGGGGTCTGGGCCATGCCAATCGTGCCGCCCGTGTGGATCAAGAGTNTCGCCATGCTGCGCCCTTTGTGTTGATTGCCGCCNAATATGCCCCGTCCGGAGCCCTNCTAAAACTGCCGCAGGCGGACCAGAAGCGCCNGTCGCTGTCAAGCCTGCTGACCGTCGGCGCATGGGGCCAAAGCCGCTATGACGTGACATCCGGCTTGACGGGCAGGGTGCGGCGGCGCGTATATACGCCCGACACGACCGGAAGGCNCCCNGATGCGCACACCGACCCGCCGCCANTTTATNGCCCTTGCCAGTGCGGGTGCCGTCGCCGGATGTGGCGGGCAGGNCGGGTTCTCTGTCGTTGATCCGGACCACGCCAGCGCAGGTGCANGGGCGGATGTNGGCGCNGGCGTGCAACAGCTGCTCGTTGCGACCACACGCACCGCCGATCCCGCGCCGATCGCCTATGGGGCGGGGCGGGCCAAAACGCTGGATTTCGCGCGGCTTGCCATCTCGATCCCGCCGAACCACAAGGTCGGGCAGATCGAACGCAGCCGCGGATCGCGGGCCGACCCCGCACGCCATTTCGCCCTCACCGGGGCAGAGACCTTGCCGGATCTGGAGGCGCTGGTCACTGCCGCCCGCGCCGCGTCGACACCGGGGCAAGAGGCGGTGGTCTTTGTGCATGGCTATAACAACGGCTTTGCCAAAGCCGCATACCGTCATGCGCAGGTGGCGTGGGACTATGAACTAAAGGGGCCGCAGATCCACTTTTCGTGGTCGTCAGCAGCGAACCCGTTCGAATATACCTATGACCGCGACAGCGTGCTGATCGCCCGCGATGCGCTGGCGACATTGCTGCGGCGCCTGCTGCGCGAGGACGGGCTGCGCGTGTCGCTGGTGGGGCATTCGATGGGCGGGCTGCTGATTATGGAGACGTTGCGCCAGATCGCGCTGAGCGGGGACCGCGCCTTGCTGGACCGTTTGTCTGCGACGACGCTGATCTCGCCCGATATCGATATGGATCTGTTCCGCGCGCAGGCCCATGCGCTTGGCCATTTGCCGCAGCCCTTTACCGTGGCGATTGCACAGAACGACCGGCTGCTGCGCCTGTCGTCGGGCTTGTCAGGGGGCGCTGCGCGTCTGGGATCGGTAGAGGATCTGGACCAGCTTGAAGGGCTTGGCGTCTTCGTGGTGGATATGACGGGCATCGCCGACACGGGCAGCAATCACTTCCTGCCGGGCACCTCTGCCTCTGCCATCGCGCTGATAAAGGGGTTGCGAGACGCCGATGCGCTGGCCCCGCAATCCCTGTCGGTCGGACCGGTGAGCATCAAGCTGGGCGGGTAGCCGCGTCGCCGTCCAGACCCGCCGCTGAAATGACCGCCCGAAGCGCTGTACTAAAGCGCGCCATCATCCTGCCATTCTCTGCCAGGCTGCGCCGCAGGGATCGGGGCAGTTCCAACTGCACGCCCGCGCCGCTGCGGGTGCGGTTGCAGATGTTGCTGGGGTGTACGCCGGGCAGGGCCGTATTCAGCGCGGCCCCGAAGCCCGCCGCGCGCAGTGCGTCGCCTACAGCATCCCGCAGGATTTCGTCACGCCCGCCCAGCCAGACCGTGTCGGTGCCATCATCCTTGCGCCCGTGAATGGCAATCGACGTGTCCGCCCCTGCCACCAGTGCCAGCGCCCGAGGTTCATCAAACCGATGCGAGGTGATGTGGTAATCGCCATGCGCCCCGGCGCGCAGCGCCTCGAACAAGTAGAACGACAGATCATTTCCGGCGACAGCCCGTGCGATGTTTGCTGTTTCCGGTTCGATCGTCCCCCCGTGGGGCGCAAGGATCGCGACGCGCGTGCCGCGATCCTGCACGGTGATACGGTAGTCCTTGTCGTGATCATGCGCCGCGGCGAGCGTGGCGAAATCGGGGTAGCGGTCGGCCATAGTTTAGACGTCCAGCTTGGTGATCGTTTTGCTGATCTTGCCGCCGACGCGACGCAGGCTCACCATCTCTCCGAAGCGGATGTGCAGCCAGTCTGACCCATCCTCGGTCAACGGTTCAGACGCGAAAATGGCCGAAGTCGCTTCGCCCTCGGGGCTGGCATCAACCTTGTAGCTGTCGGCGTAGTCCTCGAAATTCTCGCCCATCAACAGGTACATCGGTTCAAGCAGCATCGACAGGGCGTAGTCATCCGTGCCGGGGCCGGCTTTGCGCAGCTCTTTCCAGTCGGTTTCGGGCGCGGTTTCGCCCTTGTGCCCGGCGCCATAGTTCACGCCGATGATCCGATCGGTGGATACCAGCGCGATCTTCAACTTGGTCAGGGCGACCAGATCCAGCTTGCGCATCGCCTGCAATACGGCATCAAGCAGCTTCTCGAACGCTGCCTGCACGTCGTCATCGCTATCGCCCTCCAGCAGGGACAGCAGCAGCACGTAGAAGAATTCCGTGTCTGTCGTGCCTTTCATCTGCCGTAGGAAATCGTCTTTGCACAGGGGCAGCAATTCGCGCTGCAGCAGCCGCCAATGGGGCAGGGCTCCGTTTTGCGCGATGATCCACGGGGTGCCCTTGAACGAGAACGGGTGGCAGTTCTCGTCCGCCAGCACGTTGCGGGCATCATAGGCCGCAGCGCGGACATGGGCGAGCATGGTGCTGGCCTGTAGGCTGGGGATGATGCCGGGGGCGTTGTCATCGTGGAACGCGGCCATGGGGCGGTGATACAGCAGCGGTTCCTCGGGCTTCAGCAGATGCGCGCTCCATAATCCGAAGCCCCAACCGGCCAGCTGCAGGTTCGGGTGCAGCTCGGGGTCAAGGCTTTGGTTGATCAGACTGTTTTCCGGCTTGATCAGCAGGCTTTCAAGCGGGATTTCAGGCCCGATATAGGCGAGAACGCGGCACATAGCTTTCCTATCACATCAAGGGTCGATCACGGGCACCACCAAGCGGCGGCATCCCGTATCATTCTGTCAGCTCAGGTAGGGCGGCGCGGGCCAAAGGCCAGATCAGCGGATCAGAGGGGGCGAACACCTGCGCATGTGGCAGGGCCGTCCGGCATATGCAGACGGTCGCGGGTCAGCGTGTTGCGCTCACAGCGGGATAGGTGTTGTTTTGCGGCATCCGTATCGCCACTGAACCGCTGCAAGGCGCGCTGCCACGCCCGCAGGGCAGAGCGTGCGGACCAAGGCAATGCCGCTGGGCCAGCCAGCCGCGCAGTTCCGGCGGCAAGCGGTCATAGGCGGCCATCGGGTCTTGTGTGCGGCGGCGTGCGGCAAGGCTGCTGCGGCAGTTGGGCTGGCGAGGGGTGGTTTTCGGCATGGTAAGTCTGTCGCTGGAAGCAAGGGGTGCGCCGCCACCGTCAAGGCAGGCAGCGGCGCAGGATGTCAGTGCGCCTGCATCTCNGCAGAGATGTCGGCGGGGCTNAGGGCCGCGGGGTAATATGTCGGCCAGTTGGTGACCTCTTTCAGCAGGGCCGCGCGATCATCCCCCCAATAAAGGTGATAGTGATCCGCCTTGGCGGGCGCGATCTTGTGGTCACTGAACTGGAAGAACATCGGAGCCTCGGCGTCNCCGCTGACCTTTTCAAAGATATAGCGCACACCGCGATTGCCCTTTTCATAGGTCAACACCTCGAAGCCGTCGCTTTCATACCGCCCCTGCACCGATGTCTCGCCCGTGTAGAAGGTTGCGGTATCGCCCGAGAATACGATCCGGTCGACATCGGTGGCATAGCCGGTGGCGTAATAGGCTTTGTATGCCTCGGCGGTTTTGTCNCCNTTGGCNGCCTTNNNCGCCATCACCGCGTCCAGATCACCGCTTTGCANCAGCGGGTAGACGGACTGCCAGTCGCCCTCCCAGTCGGCCAGAGGGCGCGGTTTGATCTGCGCATCGTCGAAGTAGCCTTTGTAGATGTCGTCGTCGCCGTGGTCGTGCTTGTGATCATGGTNGTGATCGTGGCTGTGATCATGGGCTTCGTGGTCATGCGCCTTGTCTTTGGCGTGATCCGCAAGGGCGGGNAGGGCTGTGGCGGCAAGAGAGGTCGCNGCCAGAGCGGANAGAAATGCGGTGTGGATGCGGGTCATCATGGGCTCCATTCAGGATCGGTAGNGAANTGATTNGTTATGTTATAACGTAACNATTTCNCTANANGCAANCNNCGCGGANANCAATGATCAGAATTCTTGATTAAATCAGTCAAGGCGGTAAGGTCGGGACACGATTGCCGGTAGGGAACTCGAAAAAGGGCCGCGCAGTCGCTCTGGGAGGAGAACAAAATGAAGACTAATAATACTATTAATCGACGTTCGTTTTTGACCAAATCGGCCGTCGCTGGCGGGGCTGCGGCTGGCAGCATGCTGGCGGCTCCGGCGGTTCTGGCGCAAGCGCCATTGGTNATCAAAATGCAAACGTCATGGAATGANGCNAACATCTGGCAGGACTTCGCACGCGACTATGCCACCCGCGTCGAAGAAATGTCGGGCGGGCGCGTCAAGGTCGATGTGCTGCCTGCGGGCGCGGTTGTTGCGGCGTTCCAGGTGCTGGACGCTGTGAANGACGGCTTGATCGATGCTGCGCATTCGGTGCCTGTCTATTGGTACGGCAAGAACAAGGCCGCGTCGCTGTTCGGCACAGGTCCGGTTTTCGGCGGCTCCGCAACGACNATGCTGTCGTGGTTCTACGAAGGCGGCGGNCAAGAGCTGTATAACGAGCTGACACAGGACATCATGGGCCTCGATGTGGTNGGCTATATGGGCTTNCCNATGTTNGCGCAGCCCTTTGGCTGGTTCAAGGAAGAGGTGAATTCGGTCGAGGATCTGCAAGGGTTCAAATATCGCACCGTGGGTCTGGCGGCCGATCTGATGGCCAAGCTGGGCATGTCCGTCGCTCAGCTGCCGGGCGGCGAAATCGTGCCCGCGATGGAGCGTGGCGTGATCGACGCTTTCGAGTTCAACAACCCCTCGTCGGACAAGGACTTNGGCGCGCAGGACGTGGCCAAGAACTACTATCTGTCGTCCTATCACCAGGCGTCNGAAAGCTTCGAGTTCCTGTTCTCGCGGACCTTCCTTGAAGATCTGGACCCGGACCTGCAGGCGATCCTGAAATATGCTGTCGAAGCGGCCTCTACCGCGAACACAGCCAAGGCGATGAACCGCTATTCCGCGGATCTTCAGTTCTTGCAGAATGAAGCAGGGGTTACCGTGCGTCGCACCTCGAAAGAGATTCTGGACGCACAGCTGAAGGCATGGGACGAACTGATCCCCGAGCTGGAAGCCGATCCGTTCATGAAAAAGACCCTCGACAGCCAGCGCGAGTGGGTCAGCCGTGTGTCGTANTACGAGCTGATGAACTCGCCCGACTACGGTCTGGCCTACGAGCATTACTTCCCTGGCAAGATCAAGCTCTGATCCCGCTGACAGGTAAAGTACAGAACCCCGGCACCTTTGTGTGCCGGGGTTTCAGACGAGGCATGGGGACATCATGATTTCATTTATACGGTTCGCCGACAGCCTGTCGGCATGGTTTGGCAAGTCATTCGCGTGGCTGATCCTGCTGATGTCCATCGGCACGGGCTACGAGGTTTTCGTACGCTATGTGCTNAANAGCCCGACGGCCTGGGCGCTGGACGTTTCCTTTATCATGTACGGCACGCTGTTCATGATGGGCGGGGCCTATACGCTGTCGCGTGGCGGGCATGTGCGGGGCGATTTCCTGTACCGGCTGCTGCAACCCAAGACCCAGGGCAAGATCGATATCGTGCTGTATATCGTCTTCTTTTTCCCCGGTGTGCTGGCCCTGATCCTGTCCGGCTGGAAATACGCCGCGCGGTCCTGGCAATACGGAGAGGTCTCCGTCAACAGTCCCGCGGGTGTGCCGATCTATCAGTTCAAAGCGGTGATCGTGGCGGCGGGCATATTGCTGTTTATCCAGGGGATCGCGCAGGTATGCCGCTGCATTATCGCGATCCGGGACAATTACTGGCTTGAAGCGGACGAAGACGTTTTCGAGACCGAAGACCTTTTGATCCAGAAGGCCAACATGGCCGAGAAAGACCATATCACATGACCGATCCGCAAATCGCCCTGATGATGCTTGGGCTGTTCATCATCTTTGTNTTNNTGGGCTTCCCGATCGCCTTTACCCTGATGGCCATGGGCATCGGCTTTGGCTACTANGCCTATTTCGANGCGCGCCGCATGTGGCGCGGTTTTGACCGGCTGGATGAAACCGCCGGACAATGGGAACAATGGTCGAGTTGGATAGAGGGATTCTATAACAACCGAATATTTGACCTCTTCGTGAACCAGACCTTTACCGTGATGTCGAACGAGGTGCTGACGGCNGTGCCCTTGTTCCTGTTCATGGGCTATATCGTCGAACGCTCCAACATCGTGGACCGTTTGTTCACCACGCTGAACATCGCGTCCAAGAATGTCCCCGGATCGATGGGGGTGGCGGCGCTGATCACCTGCGCGCTGTTTGCCACGGCGACAGGGATCGTGGGCGCGGTTGTGACCTTGATGGGCCTGCTGGCGCTGCCGGCGATGTTGAAAGCGCGCTATGACCCGTCCTTNGCGGCGGGCATCATCTGTGCGGGCGGCACCCTGGGNATCCTGATCCCGCCGTCGATCATGCTGATCGTCTATGCGGCGGCGACCAACGTGTCGATCGTGCGNCTCTATGCGGCNGCGCTGCTGCCGGGGCTGACGCTGGTGGGGCTGTATCTGGTCTATATCNTCGGGCGGTCTTTGCTGCAGCCATCGTCGGCACCAAAGCCTACGGCGGATGAGGTGCCGGACATGCCGATGGGCAAGCTGGTGATGATGATCATCACCTCTTTCGTGCCGCTGGCTTTCCTGATCTTTGCNGTGCTCGGGTCGATCCTTTTCGGTCTCGCCACCCCGACAGAGGCGGCNTCNATCGGTGCATTGGGCGGTATCTTCCTTGCCTTNATCTACCGCGCGATGACATGGCAGCGTTTGCGTGAAAGCGTNTATCTCACCGTGCGCACCACGGCGATGGTCTGCTGGCTGTTCGTCGGCTCCTACACCTTCTCTGCCGTGTTCTCCTATCTCGGGGGGGANCATGTGATCTCGGANTTCGTGCAATCCATGAACCTGTCGCCGATCCAGTTCCTGATCATGGCGCAGCTCATCATCTTCCTGCTGGGCTGGCCGCTGGAATGGTCCGAGATCATCATCATCTTCGTGCCGATCTTCCTGCCGCTGCTCGCGGTNTTCGAGATTGATCCGNTGTTCTTCGGTATCCTCGTGGCGCTGAACCTGCAGACCAGTTTCCTGACCCCGCCGATGGCGATGTCGGCCTATTACCTCAAAGGCATCGCNCCGCCGTCGCTCNTGNTGACGCAGATCTTCAANGGGGTCATGCCGTTCCTCTTCTGCGTGATCCTGTCGATGGTGCTGATGTATGTCTTCCCGCAGATCGTCTTCTATTTGCCGGATCTGTTTTATGGACGGTAATCGGATGACGGGTCACGGGGTGGACGGCACCCCCAGCGTGACGCTACTGCGCGACAGGCTGGCGTCCGGCGCGCTGGATGCGCTGGCGCTGGTCGACAGCTATATCAANCGGATCGAGGCGCGCGAGCCGCAGGTGGGTGCTTGGGCGTGGTTCGATCCCGAATTCGCGCGTGCACAGGCGCGCACGCTGGATGCGCATCGCCGGGCAGGGCGTCCCTTGGGGCGGCTTCACGGGTTGCCGGTCGCGCTGAAGGACGTGATCGACACACAACGTATCCCCACGGAAAACGGCTGCGTTCAGGATGCGGGGCGCGTGCCCCTGCGCGACGCCTTTGTGGTAGAGAGGCTGCGCAAGGAAGGAGCGATCCTGATGGGCAAGACGGTCACGACCGAGCTTGCCTTCATGCAGCCNGGCAAGACNGNGAACCCGCATAATCTGGCGCATACGCCCGGCGGATCGTCGCAAGGCTCTGCCGCGGCGGTGGCGGACGGGATGGTGCCGCTTGCCATCGGCACCCAGACCGGCGGGTCGGTGATCCGACCGGCGTCCTTCTGCGGGGTGACCGGATATAAACCCACCTTCGGCGCGATCCCGCGGCGGGGGGTGCTGACGCAATCGCCCTCGCTTGATACGATCGGGGTCTTTGCCAGCGANCCCGCAGGGGCNGCACTNNTGGCCGAGGTGCTTTTCGGGCAGGATGACGAAGACANCGCGACCACGCTTTGTGCTGCGCCCGCCTTGCATGCGGCGGCGACTTCGGCCCCGCCGCTGCCGCNCGTGTTCGGTTTCATCCGCCCGCCGGGNTGGGAGNATGCGGAGCCGCAACTGCATGACGCCTTTGCCGAGCTGCTGGACGCGCTTGGCGATCAGGCGTTCGAGCTTCCGTTGCCCGCGGTGTTCGACACGGCAGCAGACCAGCGCAAGCTGATCAATCTGGCCGAGATGTCCTATCACTACTACCCCTATTGGCACCGGGGCGCGGACACGCTGGGGCCGATCACCCGCGACGCGATAGAGCAAGGCAACGCCGTGCCNGCCCGCGATTACCTGTCTGCCNGCGACATGCCCAAGGTGCTGAACGCCGCGCTGGACGAGATGTTCACCCGCTGCGATGTGATCCTGTGCCCCTCGGCCCCCGGTCCGGCNCCCAAAGGGTTGGAAACCACGGGCGATCCGGTGTTCAACGGGCTGTGGACCTTCTGCGGCACGCCCTGCATCAACCTGCCGCTTTTCACCTCGACGGAAGGGCTGCCCATGGGCGTCCAACTGGTCGGCGCNCGCCACAATGACGCGCGGTTGCTGCGCACGGCACAATGGCTGANCGACTGGGCCGCCGGTGCCTCTGCATAAAGGATATCTGATATGAACCGACTTCTCGCANTTNTGGCGTTTGCGACCATCACCACCTTTCTGCTGATNCTGGCNGTCAAGGTGCCCAGCCCCGATCTNGTGATCATNGTGGCGATCACGCTGGCGTTNATCGCCTTTGATCTGTTCACCTCCAGTCGCAACAAGAAAGACTAGCCGATGTCCAAGCCCGTGATCTGGATCACCCGCACCCTGTCGAATGCCACGCTGGAACGCGCCCGCCGCGACTACGAGGTGATCTGGGATGGCGCCGACACCCCCGGCAGCGCCGAGGATATCATCAAGATGAGCGCATCCGTCGACGGGATCATCCCGTGCCACTCCGAACATTTCAGCGCCGATGTCGTGGCGCAGCTCGACCCGCGGCTGAAAATCGTCGCGAACCATTCGGTCGGGGTGGACCATTGCGATCTGGACGCGCTGCGCGGCAAGGGGATCGTCGTGACCAATACGCCCGATGTGCTGTCGGATGCCACGGCAGAGCTGGCGATGATGCTGATGCTGGGGGCTGCGCGCAAGGCGGTCGCGGGGGACCGGACTGTGCGGTCCGGCACATGGGATTTCTGGTCGCCGGCCTTTCTGGTGGGCAAACAGCTGACCGGTGCGCGGCTGGGGATCGTGGGGATGGGCGGTGTGGGCCGTGCCTTTGCCCGCAAGGCACGCGGCTTTGACATGGAGATCCACTATCACAACCGCAGCCGTCTTTCGCCCGAGGATGAAGCGGGCGCGATCTATCACGAGACACTGGAAAGCCTGCTGGCCGTGTCCGACTTCCTGTCGCTCCATTGCCCCGCGACGCCCGATACGGTCGGGCTCATGAACGCCGACCGTTTGGCGAAGCTGCCCAAAGGGGCAGTGCTGGTCAACACGGCCCGCGGCAATCTGATCGACGAGGCCGCTTTGGTCGACGCTCTGGATGCGGGGCATATCGGGGCGGCGGGGCTGGATTGCTTTGTCACCGAACCCGGGGGCAATCCGGCCTTCGCGTCCTATGACAACGTGATGATGATGCCCCATGTGGGCAGCGCCACGATGCAGACACGCGATGCGATGGGGTTCAAGGCGCTGGACAATCTTGACGCGTTCTTCCGTGGAGAGTCCCCGCCGAACGCGCTCTAGTCTAGAAAGGGTCCGAAGAACTCAATGCGGACCTACGCGAAAAAAAATCGTATACGATTTACACGATCGTATTTATTTGTCATGGTGTGTTTCGAAAGGGGCGCATCATGACACTTCGGCAATCGAAATCGGACATTCTATTCGACCGGCTTCGCCACGATATCCTGACGCTGGATCTGCCACCGGGCATGGCGCTGCGCCTACCGGCCCTGTCGGAACGCTATGCCATCGGCCTGACGCCGCTGCGTGAATGTCTGAACCGGCTGGCGGCTGAACAGCTTGTCGTGCCCGAGCATAACAAGGGTTTTTGCGTCACCCCGTTGACCCGTGCCGATCTTCTGGATCTGGAACGCAGCCGCGATGCCATCGAAGGCGCGATGCTGGCCCATTCCGTCAGCCACGCCGATGACGCGTGGGAGGCAGGGGTGATCGGTGCCTATCACCATCTGTCGCAAACCCCCGTGCCGTCGGTGATCCATAATGACGAGGCCCTGGACCAATGGACACGGCGGCATCTGGCCTTTCATCAGGCATTGGTGGCAGGGGCGCGCTCTGAATGGATGGCGCGGTTTGCAGGGCAGTTGCAGGACCAGTTGGGACGCTACCACCGTTTTATTCAGGCGGGCCTGCGCGATCTGACCCAAAGCGCGCGCCCGCTTGCGGCCAAAGCGGCAGAGGTATTCTCTGCCGGTATGGCGCTAGAACCGCATCGCGCGCTCTATCAGGCCGCAGTTGATCATGATCCGGCGGCGGCGCTTGCGGCCTTTCGCCATCACACCGGCCTGAGCATCGCCGCGTTCGAGGAGCTTTCGACGCTGATGCCGGCCCATTCGCCCTTTGCAAGAACCCTCGGCCCCCAATCGGAGACCCCCGCATGACCGGCTACAACCCCGCTGACGAAGGGGCGCAAATGTCCTTTGCCAAGGATATGTCCTATACCGATTACCTGTCGCTCGACCCGATCCTCGGGGCGCAGAATTGCAAATCCGATGCCCATGACGAGATGCTGTTCATCATCCAGCATCAGACCTCAGAGCTATGGATGCGCCTGTGCCTGCACGAGCTGTCGTCGGCGCGCACCCATCTTGCGGCGGGTGATTTTGCGCCGGCGATGAAAATGTTGACCCGTGTGGCGCGCATTTTTGAACAGCTCAACAGCGCGTGGGATGTGCTGCGCACCATGACCCCCAGTGAATACAGCGATTTCCGCGACGACCTTGGCGCGTCCTCGGGGTTTCAGTCGCATCAATACCGTCTGATCGAATTCATCCTCGGCAACCGCAACCGCGCGATGATGAAAGTGCATGAACACCGCCCCGAACTGCACCACATGCTGACGCAGGAACTGGGTACAAAATCGCTCTACCATGTGGCGCTTGATCTGCTGGCAGAGGCAACGGGGCAAACCTTTGACCCGCAAGCCTATGCGATGGACACGCCTCATGCGGCGGATGACACGGTGATGCAGGCATGGGTGCGCGTCTATCAAGACCCGCGCGCCCATTGGCAGCTGTACGAGCTGGCCGAAAAGCTCGTCGATCTCGAAGACTACTTCCGCCGCTGGCGTTTCAACCATGTGACCACGGTGGAACGCATCATCGGCTTCAAACGCGGCACGGGCGGCACGTCGGGGGTGAAATACCTGCGCCGGATGCTCGAGGTCGAACTTTTTCCCGAACTCTGGAACGTACGAGGTGCCCTGTGACCCGATTGCCGATGAAAGACCGCTTTTCCCTGCCCGAGGGCATGATCTACCTTGATGGAAACTCGCTTGGGCCGCTGCCTGTGGGGACGGCCGAAAAGGTGCAGGATGTGGTGCAGGCGCAATGGGGCGCGCATCTGATCAAGGGCTGGAACCTTGACGGCTGGATGGCGCAGCCCGCACGGGTCGGCAACCGCATTGCCCGCCTGATCGGCGCGCCCGAGGGGTCGGTCACCATGGGCGACACGCTGTCGGTCAAAGTGTTTCAGGCCCTGTCTGCCGCTCTCAAGATGCGCCCCGACCGGCGGGTGATCCTGTCGGACAGTGGCAACTTCCCGTCGGACCTGTATATGGCCGAGGGGCTGATCCAGCAGTTGGGGCAAGGCTACGAGCTGCGCATTGTCGCCCCCGAAGATGTCGCCAGCGCCATGACCGATGACGTGGCTGTCGCGATGATCACCCAAGTCGACTACCGCACGGGCCGCATGCATGACATGGCGCAAGTGACCGCGGCGGCTCATGGGGCAGGGGCGGTGATGCTGTGGGATCTGGCCCATAGCGCAGGCGCGGTGCCCGTCGATGTGGCGGCCTGCGACGCGGAATTCGCCGTCGGCTGCACCTATAAATACCTCAACGGCGGGCCGGGGGCCCCTGCGTTCATCTATGCACGGCCCGATATCGTCGCGGATATCCAGCCCGCTTTGGCCGGATGGCTGGGGCATGATGCACCCTTTGCCTTCGAGACCGGATACCGCCCCGCTGCGGGCATCGAGCGCATGCGCGTCGGCACGCCCCCCGTGATCCAGATGACCGCGCTGGAGCATGCGCTTGGGCTTTGGGACGCGGTGGATATGGCCGAGCTGCGCGAGAGGTCTGTCGCGCTCAGTGAGCTGTTCATCGCGCTGGTCGCAGAAAAATGCCCCGAGCTTGTGCTGGCCAGCCCACGGGATGCAAACCAGCGCGGCAGTCAGGTGTCTTTCGCGTCAAAGAACGGGTATGCGGTGATGCAGGCGTTGATCGCACGGGACGTGATCGGCGATTTCCGCGCGCCTGACATCATGCGCTTTGGCTTCACGCCCTTGTATATCGACGAAGGTGACGTACGTGGCGCGGTCGATATCCTTGCCGACATCCTTGCGACCCGCAGTTGGGACCGGCCCGAGTATCACCAGAAGCGCGACGTGACCTGAAGGGGCAAGCGACATCGGGACACAGCGCGGTGGCGGTGCGTCTTGGTGATGGTGGTCCGCGCGAATGGACGCTATGATCGCGCCATGCTTGATCTTCAGTCGCGCCCGAAATGCAGTGAATGCCCGATCCGCCACCGCGCCGTTTGTGCGCGGTGCGATGATGATGAACTGCTGATGCTGGAGCAGATCAAGACCTATCGGTCGTTCAAGGCGGGTGATCCGATGCTCTGGCGTGGCGACGGGCTGACCTATGTTGCGTCGGTCGTGTCGGGCGTCGCGAGCCTTGGCAAAACGATGGAGGACGGGCGCACCCAGATGGTGGGGCTGCTTTTCCCGTCGGATTTCATCGGCCGTCCGGGCCGCGCGGCGATTGATTTCGACGTGGTCGCCGTTACCGATGTGACGCTGTGCTGCTTCCAGCGCAAACCCTTCGAGGCGCTGATCGAAACCACGCCGCATATCGCCCAAAGGCTGATGGAGATGGCCCTCGATGAACTGGACGCGGCGCGTGACTGGATGCTGTTGCTGGGCCGCAAAACCGCGCGCGAAAAGATCGCGACCTTCATTGAAATGCTGGCGCGGCGACAGCAATTGGCCAATGCGGATACCCCTGGGCAAGAGCTGGTCTTGCCTCTCACACGGTACGAGATCGCCAACTATCTGGGGCTCACGCTTGAAACGGTCAGCCGCCAGCTTGGCGCGATGAAGAAAGAGGGTATCCTGAGCTTTGTCGACCGTCGCCGTTTTCGCGTGGCCGATGTGGACGCGCTGCACGCGGCCTCGGGCGATGATTGCGACTAGGGAAATATCCCCTTTGATTTGATCTGTATCAACGACGCAGGGCGCCCCAAGGCGTTCACTGTCTGCACCTTCATAGGAGAGTGCAGTATGTACAAGAATATCCTGATCCCCGTTGTTTTCGAAACCCCCGAGATCACCCAGACCGCCTTTGATGCGGCGCAGGCGCTGGCGGCACCGGATGCCAGATTGACCCTGCTGCATGTGATAGAGGCAGTGCCGGTCTATGTCGCAGAATACATCCCCACCGACATCGTGACCTCCACGCGCGAGGCGGTACAGGCGCGGCTGGATGCGCTGGCGCTAAGCGTGCCGGGGGCCGCGACAGCGATTGCGGACGGGCGCGCCGGGCCACGGGCGACACGCTGGGCCGAGGAAAACGGGACCGACTGTATCGTGATCGCGTCGCATCAGCCCGCGTTGTCTGACATCCTGCTGGGGTCGGTCGCGCAATATGTGGTGCGTCACGCCAAATGCGCGGTGCATGTGGTCAGATAGGTCGGGGCACTGCCAACGGGCTATTGCAGCCCAAGTATGCCGTCAGCGGTGGCGGCAACGCGAGCGAATGCAGCGCGGTCTTTACGTGCGATCAGCCAGAGGTCGTGAAACCGTCGTTGGGGCAGGGTATGCACCGCCAGCGCGTCGCGGTGCGCAAACCCCTCCACCCCCGACCGCGGCAGGATGGTATAGCCCAGTCCTTGGGCCACGGGCAGGGGGATTTGCCCGATCTGGTTGATAAAACTGCGCAGCCGCAAATGCTCTGCCCCGCGGTAGTCATCAAAGTTGCGCCCGAGAAGATCATCGGCATAGGCATTGCCATCGGGATGCGCGATGAACCCCAAGTCATCAAGCCTCTGCAGGGTCAGATCCGCCGCGTTAAAGCTGGCGGGCAGCACGAGGCAAAGTTCCTCTTGCGACAGGGGCGTGGCCTGAACGCGGGGCATATCGGGCACCGCGGTCACCACCCCCAGATCAAGCGTCCCTGCCAGTATATCCGCCAGAATACGCGCCTGCGGCGCGGCGCTGAGGTGCATTTCCAGCTTCGGGGCCTGCTGCATCCGCGCGATCAGATGCGGATAAAGTCGTAATGCAAAACTGCCAGAACACCCTATCCTGACCGTGCCTGACAACGGATCATCGCGCTGCATCCTTTCGCGCAAGGCGCGCTCCTCTGTCCGGCGGGCACGGCCGATCGACAGCAGCTCTTCTCCGGCGGGGGTGAGGGTGAACGACTTTCCCTCGCGCAGGATCAACGGCTGGCCGACCTGTTGTTCCAGCTTGCGGATATGCTGCGACACCCCGGGCTGGGTCATGGCCAGCCGGTCTGCGGTGCGGGTGAAATGCCCGATGTCACACAGGGTGGTGAAGGTTTCGAGCCATGAGGCGTTTAACACGCGGACCATTCCATAAAGTTATCAATTTAATTCCATGTGATAATTTTATGTTTGCGCTCGGTCCACCTAAATCACGGGGTATCACAGAACAAAGGATAGACCATGACACCGACACCACGCAGTTTTTCTCATATCGGGCTTTCCGTGCCCGATCTGGACCAAGCCGTAAAATTCTACGCCGACGTGCTGGGGTTCTACGTCATCATGCAACCGACAGAGNTTGTCGAAGACGGCAGCGATATCGGGCAGATGTGTACCGATGTCTTTGGCGAAGGCTGGGGCCGCCTGCGTATCGCGCATCTTGCCACGGCAGACCGTATCGGGATCGAGTTGTTTGAATTTGACGGCAACCACGCGCCCGCAGACCCGCTGAATTTCCGCCAGCACGGCACGTTCCATTTCGCCATTCAGGATCCCAACCTCGAAGACCTGCTGGCCAAGATTGTCGCGGCAGGTGGCAAGCAGCGGATGCCGGTGCGCGAATACTTCCCCGATGATAAACCCTATCGCATGGTCTATGTCGAAGACCCCTTTGGCATCGTGTTCGAGCTGTACAGCCACAGCTACGAGCTGACCTATTCCGCCGGTGCCTATAGCTAATCNCAAGTCNGNTCTGCGGGCGAGGGCAGGGCTTTCGCCCGCAGTCATTAGCGCAAGATATGTCAAATAATGCAGGTCGGCGGGAACCCTCCTGCGCGGGAAGGCGGTTTTGTTGTCATAGCAACATCACGAAAGGTCTTCTCATGTCATACTGGCGCTTCTTTGCAATGATCATCACNTCTACCGTGGTGATGTTCGGCTTAATGTATCTGAACACCTACGCAATCGATCACGTGTTCTTTAGCGAAACCCGCAGCTATATGGCGCTGTATATGGGCGCGGTGATGGCGGTCATCATGTTGGCGTTCATGCTGGGGATGTACAGCAACCGTGGGGTGAATATCGCGATTTTTGCAGGCAGCGCGCTGGTTTTTGCGGTGTCGCTGTTTCTGGTGCGCAGCCAGTCCACGGTCGATGATACAGCGTGGATGCGTGCGATGATCCCGCACCATTCCATTGCGATCCTGACGAGCGAGCGTGCCAATATCTCGGACCCGCGGGTGCGCAAGCTGGCGGATGATATCATCGAAGCGCAACGGCTTGAGATCGACGAGATGAAGGCCCTGATCGCGGATCTTGAAGGCGGGCCGGCCGCCACACCNGAAATCGACGGGAAGTGAGGACANAATGACGCAACAGCAGACACAACCGGCAAAACTCTACCGTATGGTGATGCCTGACCATACCTGTCCCTACGGTCTGAAATCNAAAGACCTGCTGGAGCGTCAGGGCTTCGAGGTCGAGGATCANCANCTGACAACGCGCGAAGAGACAGACGCGTTCAAGGCGAAACATGATGTCGAAACGACGCCGCAGAGCTTTATCGGCGGGGAACGGATCGGCGGCTATGACGATCTGCGGGTCTATTTNGGCTTGGACAAACCCAAGGATCAGCAATCTGACACGTCGTACCAGCCGGTGATCGCCATCTTCTCGGTCGCCTTTCTGATGGCGCTTGGCCTGTCGTGGTTTGCCTTCGAAAGCATCTTTACCGTGCAGGCGTTCCAGTGGTTTATCTCGATCTCCATGTGTTTCCTCGCCGTGCAGAAATTGCAGGANATCGAGAGTTTCTCGACCATGTTCCTGAACTATGACCTGCTGGCGAAACGCTGGGTGCCCTACGGTAAGATCTACCCGTTCGGAGAGGCCTTTGCAGGCATCGCCATGACCGCAGGGGCGCTGCTGTGGCTGGCAGCACCGATCGCGATCGTGATCGGNGGTATCGGGGCGATCTCGGTGATCAAGGCGGTCTATATCGACAAACGCGAGCTGAAATGCGCCTGCGTGGGCGGCAGTAGCAATGTGCCGCTNGGCTTTGTGTCCCTGACCGAGAACGTGATGATGCTGGGCATGGGGCTTTGGATGCTGGTACGGCTCTTCGGGTGATATTCTGGCANCTGCTCAGCGGNNTTGNNGCCTATTCCTATTGCAAATCCCCCCGCGCCGCATCCGCGGTACGGGGGGATTTTNGTTCGTNTGGGGNGANGGNANNACCCCCNTCCGTGCCTGACCAAAAGGGCCGCCTTAGGGGGCGATCCGCACCTCAAAGGACACAGACCCCGTTGCACCCGGTTCATGTGATCCGGTGCANTCCCATTGCAGCGCCCCCGCATAGCCCGCCGTATCNGCCCCGGGCGTGGTCATCGTGCAGACCACATCGCCGCCGATGGANACGGGGCTTGGGATGGCGGATGCCAGNTCTGTGTAGGGCGGCGTGCGGTCGTGGATCACGATGTTGGTCGCGGGCAGTTCGCCAGGGTTNTCGAGGAAGATGCGATATTCAAGCACATCCCCCGCAGCGGCACCGTTGCTGACGCCTTCGGGCGTGCCTTGGGTCACATTGCGGACCGTCTTGCGCAGTTTCAGCACCCCTTCGGAGGATTCTACCCGCACCAGATCGGTGTTGCGGTCCTGCTCGGTCGCGCCGGTCGCGCCATAGGTCGTGTCGGCGACCACATCAAAGGCGATGGTCGACCCCGGTGCCGCCGCACCCGAGGCGGCGACACGAGCCACCAGACAGATACGCGTGTCAGGGGTCACGGGCAGGGCGGTGGTGATGGGGCTGGTGGCCGTCCCGTCGCAGGCGGCATCCTCGAACAGGGCGACGGAAAAGAGCCCCGGCGCGGTGATCGACTGGATATCGGTGTCAAACACCACAGAGCCTTCTGCATCGGCAAGATACTCATGCCGCAGGGTCACCACCTGTGCCGGACGGATCGCGCTTTGCTGGCTTTCGCTCAGCCGGGCGTCCTCGATCAGGCCGACATCCAGATCAGGATAGGATGTCCCCGCCGCAGGCGTGAAGGTAAAGGTACCATCGCCGCTGGCCGGGTTGACCANGCNGGGCAGGGCACCGGGGTTTTCGGACACGGTGAGCAAGCCGTTGTCCGGGACCACGGTGATGGTGACGTNATCGGCAAAGCCTTCGGGCAGGGTCAGGCTCCAGCTGCCATCGCTGGCAACCTGNGGCGACCCGATCAACGTGCCGCTGCTATCGGTGATCCGNACTTCNGCCGCACCGGTGTCGGCTTCCGAGGCCCCTTGCAGCGCGTCATAGGCTGTNTCGGAACCTGCACCATTGTCGATAAAGACCTTACCAGACAAGCTTGGGCCGGACCCGGCAAAACTCACGCTCACGGCGGCTTCGTCGTCATCGGCAACNCCGTCGCCCAGATCGTCCGTCAGCGGGCCCACCAGCGGATCACTATCGGGATCCGGCAGGTCAGAGCCGATGATCTCGGCCACGTTGGTATGCTCGCCTGTTGCGTTCATCGTCACGCGCACGGTCAGGGTCTCGCTCGCGCCATTGGCCACCTCGCCGACGTCCCATGTACCGGTGTNGGCGTCATAGGTATCGGTGCCATCCGCGGGTGTGGCAGAGACAANGGTGAACCCGTCGGGGATCAGATCACGGACCCGCACACCGGTGGTACCGTCAGGGCCGTCGTTTGTCACGGTGAGCACGAAATCAAGCTCTGTGCCCGGGCCCGCTTGGGTCACCGGCTGGCCGNTGGTGTCGAACNCNCCCTTGGTCAGGGACAGNTCCGCCGTCGCCCCGCCGTTCACAAACCCGAAATCAAGGGTGCGCACGCTGCCGGCGGTGATTGATACGCCCGTCTGCGGGTTCACGGTACCGGCCACAAGCCCGGGGGGCATNTCGGGATCGGCTGCGTCGACCTCTACGCGGTAGGTCGCTGTGGCAGACAGGTCAGAGAAGAGATAGGTGCCGTTGCTGGCTGTCTCTACGCTGGTCAGGAACGTGTCATCCGCGGTGTCGGCTGTGCCATTGTCGTCGTANAGNGACACGGTCACGGCGCTGAGCACGGTTTCACCGGGCTGGTAGCTGTCCGAGTAGTTGGTGTCGCGGTAGACGACGCCGGACAGGTCACCTTCGGGCGGCAGCGGGCCAAAGCGCGACGGGCAGGCGGCACCGTCGTTCAGGCCACCCTCGCCGACAGGCACCGTATTGATCAACTGACCCCCGCCNGAGCCGGAGCCCTGAAGTCCCACGTCGGCCTCGTATACCTCGTTTGTGNCGTTCTGGTTGATGTACATGCGGCCGTAGAAATCGAACCACACCGCGCCATAGGAACCNGTCCAGGCGGTCGGGCCGAATTCAACCGGCGCGCGGGTGCCTGACGTACCATCCGCAGGGTCGATATAGAACAAACGGTCAGAGGCCTCGTTGACGCCGTACAGCATGCCGTCGTTCGGATTATAGGCGATGTCCGACGGTTCAACCGCAGCCGACAGCGTGATCAGGCCCAGATCAACGGGGGCGGACGGATCGGAAAGATCCAGCAGCTGCAACGCGTTGGCGCCGTTCACACGATAGACCATCACCCCGTTGGGCAGGATGTCGCCCGCGGTGGAGCCCACCGCCGCCGACGCGGGGAGCGTCGAGACGACCTCGTAGTTGCCGGTGGAGTCCAGGCGGATCAGCTCGCGCGTTGCACTGCGCACCCCGTAGAACAACCCGTCGAGCGCATTATAGCCCCAGCCGCCGTCATACTGCACGCCCGCAGGGGCACCGATGTCGGTCGCAGTGATGCTGTACACGCCAGCGCTTTCCGCGAAGCTGAGCCGCTGCAGCTGCGTATCCGTCTGCGTCACACGGTAGAGCGAGCCATCGCAGGTAAAGGGCACCGCCCCGGCCGAGAGGATTACTTTGTAGTCCTCGACCTCACCGTCGAAATTCAGACCATCAAAAGGGTCCGCCGCGACGGCGCTGGAGGTCGACCAGCGGATACGTGCATGGGTAAAGCCGCTGGTGATATTCGCAGGGACAGGAATGTTCAGCGTGATCTGGTTATTGAACACCCCATCCGTATCGCCCGCGCCCCCATCACGGTAGTCGACCGCGATGTGTTCTGAGGGATCGAAGGTGCCGCTTTGGTCAAAGTCGACCCAAAGCTGCAGGTTGGTGATCCCCGCGGTTACCGGAATGCCCAAGGCAAGCTGAGCGCTCAGGGTTTCATGGGTCACGATGGTCAGGGGCACGGTTGTGCCAGCCTCCAGGATGGGAAAGACGGCGATGGAATCCTCGTCGTCAAAGCCCGACAGGTCATCCGCATCGGAATCGGGGCTATGCTGTGGGGTCTGTTCGGTGTCGGGTTCGCCGGCACCCAGATAGATGTCCTGCGCCACGATGTGACGCGGATCGCCATAGGTTGCAGGCGCATCGCCGCGGTCGGACAGATCAGCAGCCGCAATGACCAGCGAATAATCCTCTACCTCGCCATCCACGGCAAAGTCCGATGTGTTCAACCCCGTCTCGGAGCCGTAGCGGAAGCGCGCGTAGGTGGTCGATGTGGTCGCATCCGAAGGCACGGTCACGTCGATCTGGATCACACCATCGCCCGCGACATTGTCGAATTGGGTGCCGTCGTCCTTGAGGTCAAGCGCGATACGCTCGCCCAAGGTCTCTTCGAACAGACCGTCGCCGTTGAAATCGATCCAGGCTTGCAGGTTACCATTGCCTGTTACGGTGACGTCGAGCGTGCTGATCGTGCCTTGGGTCAGGACGGGAAAGGTGATCCCGTCTTCGTCGTCGGTGCCGATCAGGTCATCCGCCGTTGCCGTCGCATCCGATTGTGCAACCAGTTCGATATCCGGCTCGATCAGGCCCAGATACACACCCGGAGAGGCATCAACGCCGTGGGTCGGTGTGAGGTAGCTAAGCGGTGCATCGCCAAAGTCCACACCCAGCCCGGCAAAGACCGCCACGGTGACCAACGCGCGGTCACAATCAGCGGGGTCCAGCGCATCGCAGAGCTGGTATTCGATGGTGTAGACGCCAGCGGGAACGCCCGCGGGCACAATAACGCGACCGGCTTCGGCACCGGCTGTTTCCAAAACCGGCACAGGATCGCCCGTGTTCTGCGGCACGGCTTCGGTCAATACAGTCAGCGTCGCGGTCGGGAAGGCGGCGGGCAGGCCGTTGATCGTGTCATTCGACATAACCTCGCCTGCGGTGCCGCCCAGCAAGGTGTTCACGGGCGACGCGGTGTAGTCGTCGTCTTGCGCCACAATATCGGGCGAGGTGTTCGAGATTGCGCACAGCTGGATGCCGGACCCGCGCGTCGCGCTACGGTCGGATGACCCTGTGTAGCCGTGGATAAATTCAGCTTCTACGAAGGTGTTGAATTCATAGGTGGCGTAGTTGTCAAAGCTCGATTCATTCGGCTCGTCTTCCCAATCAAACGGGTCGCCCACCTTTGCAGGATCCATCGCGATCGCGTTCGGTCCGGCGGGAAAGGAGGATAAGGGCGCGGTGTTGAAGAAAGAGGTCACCGTCGGGTTGGTGAGCGAGCCCACCACATCCGAAGAGTCATCGCCCGCGCCGCGGCTGTCGACATCCGTTTGCTGGACAATGACCCCGTTAATCCGGCTTTGGTCAATGGCCAGACCTTGTGGGTTGGCCGCTGTGGCCGTGCCATCCTGAACCAACCGCAGACGGTAGGTGATGTATGCGTCGTCCTCTGGCGTCATGCGCGCCTCAAGCGAGGTGTCCAGCTCAAGCGCGGTCGCATTATTGATGCTGGTGACCTGCATGACGACATCGATCGGGTTGCCGTTGATATCGGTTGTCACGTCGTCGAACAGGAAGATGTCTGACGGGGTTACATTCGTCCGGCTGCCGGACCCTGCCAACTGGGTCGATGGCTGGCGGAAGACGGACTGAGGCGTGCAGCTTTGCGAACCGGTCTCGCCTGACAGCACGCTGCTGACGATGGACAGGGATTCAGAATTCGACTGCAACCGTGAAACAAAAGGCTGGCCGATACGGCCAATGCCCGCAACCGCGTTGCTGTCCACGGACCCTGTCAGCACATCGGCCGCCTGAATGGTGTAGTCCTCCTGACAGACGACCGTTCCACCGGGGGCCACAGGCGTGGTGATCGCGGGGCAGAGCACAGGCCCCAGCAGATCGTCGTCGATCACAATGTCCTGCCCGGTGTTGAACGGCAACGCGCCGGTGTTTGTGACCGTGTAAGTATAGGTCACAGTCTCACCCTGCGTCCCTGTGCTGGGGCTGGCGGTACGTGTCAACGAAATGCTTTGATCCACATTGAACGTTGCCGCACCAAACATGCCGATGCCCCGCGGTGCGGGGTCATAATTGGTGAACTGGTTATAATTGCGCACGTCGGCAATAGATTCATCATACCAGAAGGTGACCGTCGAGGTGCTGTCGGGGAAGGTCGCGCGCACGGTGCCGGTGTCATCGTTGTTCGATGTGGGCGAGGCCCCGAACCCTTCGACATAGATACATTGGGCCTGGTTCGCGGCGATGGTGCCGGTGAAGCCAGACCCGGGACCGGGGCCAACCAGAAGTGCGGGTGCCGCGCTAACCGGTGCCAGCGCCGGATTGCCGTTATCGCCAAAGGCGGTCACAAAATCGCAACGGTCAGACCCGGCGTTGCTATCGCTGGCGTCAATATCCAAAATGTCGATCTGTAGATTGTCGATCGGAAAGGCGACCCCGCCCGAACTGGAGGAGATGGAGGACGTTGTCCGCGCATCCCCGATACGCCCGCGGTTTGGCGGCGCGTTCGAAATGACCACGAGCGATTCCACATTGCCGCCAAAGATGGTCGAATCGTTGGGTGTCCCTTCGCCGCTGAAGCCGGTGTAGTTGCCTGTATGTTCAAAGGTCAGGTCAACCTCGAACCCGTATTGGTCCCGCAAGGTGCGCGTCAGCGGGCCAAGATTGCCGCCGGGCCAGTCGTAGGTGCCCCAATCAAGTTCGAACTCGCCGGCATCAGCTTTGCCGGTGCCTGTAACGACCAAAGCCGCCAAAGCGGCGGCACAATTCAGTGTTGTAAAGGTTAACTTTGAAATCGACATCAGACGGACCTCTTGTTGCGGTGTCCCAAACACCTTGTACATTGGCCGGAGACGACCTCGCCGTCTTTCCTGCCCCCCGGGATATGTCTAAAGTTCTCATACAAGGTTAACGCGAGCGACAATGCGCAGGTACAATCCCCCTGCCTTCCAGAATAGCGCCCTATACTTTCGAGAGCGTCCCACCCAGAATCGGTAGGCGGTGCGATGCGGAAAAGCCTTTAATCCATAGGCCCTTGCTCTGTTGCCGTTTGCCCGTGGATGGTGAATATGTCGGCACCAATTCTCTCGCGCCGCACGAAAGCCAGTATTTTGCAGACAATTTTCGACAAATCAGGAGCGTCTGCAGAAACTCCACCTGTTTTCGGTCACTTCGGTGAATGGGTGCAGGGGCGGTTGGGGCCGGAGGGCCCGGTGGTTCTGGTCACGATGCTGTGCCGTGCACATGGGGTGCGGGCGCGGTTTACCCGCGGGGGGGCATTGGACCTGACGCAGGGTGAACCCGCAGCGGTCAGCCTCGCGCAGCTTCGACACCTGCTAGAGGCCGCAGGGGAAAATGCGGGCAGTTTTACCTTGTCTGGTAACCTTCCTGTCGGGGTCGGGGCAGGTGCATCCACTGCGGCGCTGGTGGCTTTGGCGCGGGCTGCGGGCATTGCCGAGGACCGTTTGCCGTCGCTGTGTCTGGCGGTGGAAGGGGCCACCGATCCGTTAATGTTACCGCATCCGGACCGCGTGATCTGGGCCTCGCGGTTGGCACAAAGTAAAGGCGCGCTGGGCGCGCCTCCACGGGCTGACATCATCGGCGGCTATTTTGGCGAGCCGATCCGGACCGATGCGGCGGACAGCGGTTTTGCGGATATTGCCGACCTGTTGCCCGCGTGGGAAAGCGCGGTGGCGCGGGGTGATTTGCCTCAGGTGGCGCGATTGGCGCGCATCAGCGCAGACCGCACCACCGCGTTGCGCGGCCCTCTGAACGACCCAAGCACGATACTGGCGCAGCGTCTCGGTGCTTTGGGCTATGCGCGTGCGCACACAGGGTCCGCGCGCGCGTTCATCTTTGCACCGGGCACTGCCCCGGATGATGCTGAACAGCTGTTGGCCGACCACGGGCTGACCGGCGCGATGCGGTTCACAACCGGAGGGGACGCATGATCGGCGCGGCAGGCATCCTGCTGGGGTTTGTGATCGAGGCGGCTTTGTCCTGGCCTGCGCCGCTTTATGCGAAAATCGGCCATCCGGTGTCCTGGATCGGCCACGCCATTCGCACGATCGAAGCGCGGTTGAATAGCGCTGATACATCGCCCGCACGGTTGCGCCTGTTGGGCGGTGTCGGGGTCTGCCTCGTGCTTGCGCTTGCCGTCTTGCCTGCGATTGTGGTCGCCGCGTTGCTGCCGTCTGGCTGGGCGGGCTACGTTGTCGGCGGGCTGCTGGCGTGGCCCTTTCTGGCACCGCGGTCGCTGTTCGACCACGTTCAGGCCGTCGCCACGCCTTTGGTGCAGAGCGACATCGCTGGGGCACGCTATGCCGTATCGATGATCATCGGGCGCGATCCTGATCAGCTGGACGCTGCCGCGATTGCCCGTGCTTCTATTGAAAGCCTGGCCGAGAATGCCTCGGACGGGGTGGTGGCTCCGGTGTTTTGGGGCGTGCTGCTGGGGCTGCCGGGGCTGGTGGCCTATAAGGCGATCAACACGATGGATTCGATGATCGGGCACCGGTCCGCGCGCTACCGCCACTACGGGATGGTGGCTGCGCGGCTCGACGATCTGGTAAATCTGATCCCGGCGCGGGCCACGGGGCTGCTGTTCGTGATCGTCTCGGGCCAGCCACGTCGCGCCGCCGCCGTGATGCTGCGCGATGCGCGCCACCACCGGTCCCCCAATGCCGGTTGGCCCGAAGGGGCGATAGCCGGTGCGCTGAACGTGCGCCTGTCCGGCCCGCGTGTGTACGGCGCAGAGATCGCGGATGAACCCTGGCTCAATGCCGAAGGGACCGAGGCCGATGCAACCAGCCTGCGACGGGCGCTGACGCTTTACCTTCGCGCCATGTTCGTATTAGCAGTCGTGTTGGCGCTGGTGGCGCTGATCTGACAGGGGCAAGCGATGCGGGACCACGGCGGCAATCTGGATGGGGCGATCAAGGCGTTCGGCGGTGACCGCGCCGATTGGATCGATCTGTCCACCGGGATTAACACGGTGCCCTATCCGGTGGGGCCGATCTCGCCAGAGGCATGGACCCGTCTGCCCGAACGCAGTGCCCTTGGCGCGCTGGAAGACGCCGCGCGGTGGGCCTATGGCGCAAGCTGTGCTGTTGTGCCTGTGTCAGGGGCGCAGGCGGCGATCCAACTGGTGCCGCGCCTGATCGCGCCCGGGCAAGCCGCGATCCTGTCGCCCACCTATAATGAGCATGCCGCCGCACTGCGGGCCGAAGGCTGGCAGGTCACCGAAGCCACGGATCTTGCCGCGCTTGAAGGGTATGCCCTTGCCGTGGTGGTCAACCCTAACAACCCCGACGGGCAGCGCCACGCCCCTGACGCCTTGCGCGCGCTTGCCGAAACGGTCGAGCTTTTGATCGTGGATGAAAGCTTTGCCGACCCTGATCCAGAGGTGTCGCTGGTCCGCGGCGGGGCCGAACTGGCGAAGAATATCCTTGTGATGCGGTCCTTTGGCAAGTTCTACGGGCTGGCGGGGCTGCGCTTGGGTTTTGTGCTGGGGGCAGAGCCTTTGGCCGAAAGACTGCGCGCGATGACGGGGCCTTGGCCGGTTTCCGGCATGGCGATAGAGGTCGCCTTGCGCGCGCTGAATGATACTGAATGGGCGGCGCAGACCACTGCGCGCCTGCAAGGCGAGGCGGCGCAATTGGATGCGATGGCGGCGCGGGCAGGGTGGGTGTTGGCGGGCGGCACCCCGCTGTTTCGCACTTACGCGACGCCGGATGCCACGGCTGCGCAAAACGCCTTGGCCGCACATCACATCTGGTCGCGGATCTTCCCCTATTCCGACAGCTGGATCCGTCTGGGCCTGCCCGGTCCGGCCGGTGATTGGGCCCGGTTAGAGACCGCGTTGAAAGACGGCGCGTGATCCGGCGGATCACTTTGACGGCGCGGCGGGTGCTGCTGGGGCTGGTGGCCGCCCTGATAGCCGCCCTGATAGCCGTCACGTCAGCCAGCGCCGCAGACCTGCCCCGTGTGGTGTCGATGAACCTATGCACGGACCAGATGGTACTGCTGCTGGCGGACCCTGATCAAATCACCTCCCTTTCTCGTCTGGCGCGCGATCCGCGATCGTCGTCGCTGGCGCAGGAAGCCTCGGCACATCCGCAGAACGCGGGCGGTGCTGAAGAAATATACCTTTCCGCGCCGGATCTGGTGTTGGCGGGGCAATACTCCGACAAAGCGACCCTCGCGATGCTGCGCCACCTTGGCCTGCGGGTAGAGCAAATGCCGATCACCAAGGCGCTTGACGATATTCCCGCGCAGATCCGGTGGATGGGCGACCTCTTGCAGCAGCCCGCGCGGGCAGAGGCGATGGCCCGCGACGTCGAACAGACANTGGCCGCGCAGCCCGCACTGGCCTCCGATGCCCCTGTTGCGGCGTTCTATTACCCGAACGGCTATTCGCTGGGGGTGGATACTTTGGGCCACGACATCGTGACCACCGGCGGACTGCGCAACCTCTCGCAGAAACTCGGACGCCGGAACAGTGGGCGTCTGGCGCTGGAAGACCTGGTGATGAACGCCCCCGATGTTCTGGTCACCACGACGCCCTATCCGGGAGGTTCCCGATCCGAAGAGATCATGCTACATCCTGCGCTCGCACAATACGCCAAGACCGGCCGGATGGTGTATAGCTCGCCCGATTGGGTCTGCGGCACGCCGCTGGCGTTGCGGGCGGTGCAAGACGTACGCAGGGCAGGCAACCAGATACGCCACGAGGAGAGATAACAGATGACCGACAGCACCCCAGACCAGAACAAGCGCCACGCCGAAAAGATGGCGAAGGTCCAGACNGCCCGCGCCAAGATGATGGCGGAAAAGACCGTGACCAAGGGGTTGATCATCGTCCACACCGGGACCGGCAAGGGTAAAAGCAGCTCTGCCTTCGGGATGATCATGCGCTGCATCGGGCACGGGTTCCCCTGCGCGCTGGTGCAGTTCATCAAGGGCGCACGGGTGTCGGCGGACCGTCAACTGCTTGAGGACCGCTTTAGCGACATCTGTCAGGTCTATGTGATGGGCGAGGGCTTTACCTGGGACACGCAAGACCGCGAACGCGACATCGCCGCCGCCGGACGCGCATGGGAAAAAGCCAAAGAGCTGATCCGCGACCCCAACAANCGCATGGTGCTGCTGGACGAGCTCAACATCGCACTGCGCTATGGCTATATCGAGGTGCAGGATGTGGTCGATTTCCTGCAGGCCGAGAAGCCGCATATGACCCATGTGGTGATCACCGGCCGCAACGCGCCCGACGCCTTGATCGAGATTGCGGATCTGGTGACCGAGATGAAGGAAATCAAACATCCTTTCCGCAAACAGGGTATCGCCGCACAGGCCGGTGTGGAATTCTGATCGCNACCGGGGCAGGGCNTTNGCCCGCGCCCCGCTTGGCAAAGGGCGGATATCATGGACAAGATCACGCTGGTCACCGGCGGTGCAAAATCGGGCAAGAGCCTTTTTGCCGAAAACCACCTNCGCGCCTACGGGCTGCCGCTGGTCTATATTGCCACCAGCCAGGCCTTCGACCCCGAGATGGAGGACCGCATCGCCGCACATAANGTNCAACGCGGTGNCGGTTGGGACACGGTGGAGGAGCCNCTTGATCTATGCGGCGCGCTGATGCGCACCGATGGGGTGGGCGCGCGGCTGGTCGATTGNATGACGCTGTGGCTGTCCAACGTGATGCACGCCGAACGCGACTGGCAGGCGGAGCTTGAAAAAGTGCTGGACAGCTTGCGNNCACAGTCCTCTCCGGTGGTGCTGGTCACGAATGAGGTGGGCGGGGGCATCGTGCCGATGTCNGCGCTGGCNCGGCGCTACCGCGATGCCTCGGGCCTGATGAACCAGCGCATTGCAGCGGTGGCGGGGCATGTGGTGTTGGTCAGCTGTGGTTTGCCCCTGACGCTGAAGGGCAGTGCGCAGGCTCCGGCCTCGCTTGCCTGACCCATGATCCCGACATACGATAGATTTCCAAACGAAAGAGACCCCTTTGCATGGCGCATGTGACTTTTCCCCTGACTTCCCTGTCCGACCTTGACGCGCTGACCCGCGATTTGNCTCAGNTTGATGCCGTCGCCCAAGACGCCGCGCGCGACCGGCAGAATGCGCTGACCAAACCGCCCGGATCACTGGGCCGGCTGGAGGANCTGGCGGTGTTCATGGCGGGNTGGCAGCAANAGGNGGTGCCGCAGATCGACATGGCGCAGGCCCTCGTCTTTGCCGGTAACCACGGGATCTGCGCGCAGGGGGTGAACCCTTTCCCGCAAGAGGTGACNGCCCAGATGGTGCAGAACTTCAAGGCGGGGGGCGCTGCGATCAACCAGNTGTGCCGCACCAATGACGCGCAGCTGTCGGTGATTGANCTGGACCTTGACCGCCCCACTGCCGATTTCACGCAAGNCCCCGCGATGANCGAGGCGGANTGTGTCGCGGCCCTTAACGCAGGGGCGGCGGCGCTGCATCCNGCGGCNAGTGTCTTGATCCTGGGCGANATGGGGATCGGNAATTCCACCGTCGCGGCAGCGCTGACGGCGGCGGTCTTTGGTGGGGCTGTGCAAGATTGGGTCGGGCGNGGCACCGGTTCGGACGACGAAGGTCTGCGCCGCAAGGTCGACGCCATCACCCGCGGACTTGCCCGCCACGCCGCCACCCCGCAGGACGGGGCGTCTATCCTGATGACCTTGGGCGGGCGCGAGCAGGCGGCGATCTGCGGCGCGGTGCTGGCCGCGCGGCAACGGCGTATACCGGTGATCCTTGACGGGTTCATCTGCACCGCCTCTGTCGCACCGCTTTTCGCGCTGGCCCCTGCGGCGCTGGACCATTGTCTGATCGGGCACCTGAGCGTCGAGCCCGGNCATAAACGTCTGCTGGATGCGATCGGCAAGACGGCCGTGCTCGATTTCGACATGCGGTTGGGCGAAGGATCGGGCGCCGCGCTGGCGCTTGGTATCCTGCGCTCGGCGCTGGCGTGCCANAGCGGCATGGCGACNTTTGCCGAAGCCGGCGTGGCGGACGGCTGATGCTGCGCGCCCGGGTGGCAGAGGCGCGGCTGGCGATGCTGCTGCTGACCCGTATCCCCGTGGGATATCTGCGCGATCCGATCCCCGCGACAGGAACCTCGGCCTGGGGCTGGCCTTTGGCGGGGGCGGTCGCGATGCTGCCTGCCNNTCTGATCTACTGGGCGCTGCANGCGGCGGGCTTTGGCCCGACNGTTGCGGCCCTTGGTCTGATNTTTGCCACGACACTGCTGACCGGCGCGATGCACGAAGACGGGCTGGCCGATATGGCCGACGGGTTCGGNGGCGGGCAGACCCGCGCNCGCAAGCTCGAGATTATGCGCGACAGCCGCATTGGCAGCTACGGGGTGATGGCCCTGATCCTGACGGTGGCGCTGCAGGTGGCGCTGATCNCACGGCTGGATCATCCTGCACTGGTCGTGCCTGCCGCGCTTGGNCTGTCGATGGCCAGCCGCGCGATGCTGCCGTTCTGGCTGGCGCGGATGCCCGCCGCGCGGGCCGACGGGCTGGGGCACGGCGCGGCGCAGGTGCCGGCGACTTGCGTCTATATCGCGGTCGCCNTTGGCTTGGTCGGGCTGCTGCCCCTGGGCTTTGGCGCGGCGGCGGTGATCTTTGCGGGGGNCNTTGTGGCCACCGCGCTGGTGGCCGCGCTGGCGCTGCGGCAAATCGGCGGGCAGACCGGCGACGTGATCGGCGCGATGCAGAAACTGGCCGAACTGGCGGGCTGGGGCGTCACCGTCTATNTCTTTGCCTGACACCTTCGAGCCGCGCGGCCCCTTTGACCGGCCGCAAATCCGATGTAGCAAGGCCCCATGTCGAAAAAGACCCTGAACACCGCAAATCTTGCCGCCCTCGGGGCGGAGCGGCTGGCCGAACTGTTGATCGAGGTCAGCACCGGCAGCGCCGATATGAAACGCCGTCTGCGGCTTGAGTTGAGCCACAANCTCGGCCCTGCTGAACTCGCGCGTGATGTGCGCAAGCGGCTGGTCACGATCCGGCGGGCCAAAAGCTATGTCGGGTGGCGCAAGCGGACGGCGCTGATCAAAGACCTGCGNACCCAATCCGCGATGATCATCGACAAGATCGCGCCAGACGCCCCCGCCGACGCCTTCGACCTGCTGTGGGAGTTTCTNGCAGCTNGNCCCTTCGGTCATGGATCGGGTGGACGACAGCAAGGGGGACGTGGGGGCCGTCTTTGCCGATGCGCTTGCTGAGATCNGCCAGATTGCCGCCCGCGCCCCGCTGGACCCGATCGCGCTGGCGGAACGCACGTGGGAGGCGGTGCAGGNGAATACGGATGGCGCTTTTGACGNGATTATCACGCGCATGGCCCCGTCCTTGGGCGACAGNGGGCTCGCACATCTGAAGGGGCTGATCCAAAGCTTTGACGCGGCNCCNCTGGACGCGACAGAGGATCACCCCGCCTTGCAATTCCTGCGCGAGCTGCGCGAGCTGCGCGGGCGCAATGCAAACTACGCNGCGCAACGCAANAAACGCTTTGTCCAGATGCACCTGCGCGAGGTGGCCTNGGCNCAGGGNGATACGGAGACCTACATCTCGCTGTTCTCTCCCACCGATCTGGCGCGGCCCACCGTTGCGGTCGAGGTGGCGGCGCTCTGGTCGGCNGCNGGCAATCACGATGCCGCGCTTGATGTTCTTGAGGGTGCGCGCCCGAAGGGTAAAGAGGCGGGGCNGCAGGCGTGGGACGCGGCCTATCTCCACGCGCTGATCGCATCGGGGCGCGAAGACGAGGCGCAAGCCCACCGCTGGCTCTGTTTTACCGAAACGCTCGACCCCGAGATGCTGCGGGCGCACCTCAAACAGCTCCCGGATTTCGATGATCTTGAGGTAGAGGAGGCCGCCAAGGCCCATGCGGCCACGTTCAAGGATCTCAACGCGGCGATCGCCTTTTTCCTCGCGTGGCCCGACCTGCGCGGGCTTGCAGCGATGATCGAGGCGCGCGCCGAGACGTTGAACGGCACCCATGTCGCCCCACTCTCTGATGCCGCCGATGCGCTGCGGGCGCGCCATCCTCTGGCGGCAGCGCTGTGTTGGCGCGCCATGATCGAAGCCGCGCTGTGGGAAAGCGCCAAGTCGCGGTACGCGCAGGCGGCAGATCATCTGATGGACTGCGCCGCCGCGGATATCGAGATCGAGGATTACGGAGCTTTCGAAAGCCACGACGCCTTTGTCCGGCGCTTGCGCAAACGTTATGCCCATAAAGCAGGGTTCTGGACGCGGGTGACCTGATCTGCGCGTACTGGGTCTTTTCTTGCCACGACGTGGGAACCAACAGGCACGCCGCGCGTATGGATGCATGAGTATTTTCAAACGCGCCGCCTTCGCCCCCATTGCCGCCCTTGGCTTTGCCCTTCCTCTTGCAGCTACCGCTGATGTGGTGGGCAATGTCGATGTGGACTGGCTGGGCAATGACATCGTGGTAGAGGCGGTCCAAGACCCCGAGGTCAAGGGGGTCACCTGCCATCTGGCCTATTTTGAACGGGGCCTGATCGACCGTCTGCAAAAGGGTAATTGGTTCGAGGATCCGTCGAATTCCTCCATCTCTTGCCGCCAGACCGGCCCGATCGAGATTGGGGACATCTCGCGCGATGACGAGGGCGAGACGGTGTTCAGCGAACGCCGGTCCGTGATCTTCAAGACGCTGAAGGTCAAACGGATTTTCGACGAGGAAAACAACACCTTGGTCTATATCAGCCACGCGCGCGATGTGCAGAACGGGTCTGCCAAAATGTCGATGTCGACCGTGCCGCTCTATGTGCCGACCAAATAGGCAAAGCTTTGCCAAGGCGTATCATCCGCTTTGCCCGCCCCCGTGCTTCGGCTATTCTATGCCGAAGTCATAACAAACAAGGGCGCGGGCAGTATGAGCATTTCTCGAAGAAGTTTCACCGTCGGATTGGCAGCATTGGGCCTTGCGGCCTGTAGCACCGGCAACAGGGCAGGCAGCTTTGCGCCGCGCAGCGATGCGGCGCTGGCACCGGACCTGCAACCCCAACCGAATGCGGGCTATGATGCGTGGGTTTCGGCGTTCAAGTCACGCGCTGCGGCGCAGGGCATTTCCGACAGCACGCTGCGTCGCGGCTTTGCGGGGGCGGGCTATCTGCCGGGGGTGGTCAAACGGGACCGCAACCAGACGGAATTCAGCCGCTCGCTTGAAGATTACCTTGCCATTGCGGCATCGGACGAACGTGTCACCAAAGGGCGCGCAGCATTCGCGCGCCACCAAGGCGTGCTGCGCCAGATAGAGGCGCGCTACGGTGTGCCTGCCGAAGTCGTCACCGCCGTTTGGGGGCTGGAAAGCTTTTACGGGGAACGGCGCGGGAATGTGCCGGTCGTGTCGGCGACATCTACGCTGGCCTATGACGGGCGTCGCGGGGCCTTCTTCGAGAAACAACTGATTGCGGCGCTGCGTATCCTTGAGCGCGGCGATGTCTCGGCTGCCGGTCTGACCGGAAGCTGGGCCGGTGCCATGGGCCACACGCAGTTCATCCCCACATCCTATCAATCCTTCGCCGTAGATTTCACCGGCGACGGCAAACGCGACATCTGGTCTGACGACCCGTCGGATTCGCTGGCCTCCACGGCCGCCTATCTGGCGAAGTCGGGCTGGAAGTCCGGCCAGAAATGGGGCGCAGAGATGGGCACCGCGGCGGCAAGCTCTGCCACACCGGTGCAGATCCTCCAGCCGGATGCGGGCGGGCCGCGCTTTGCGATCTTTAACAACTTCAAGGCGATCAAGCGCTATAACAACTCGGACAATTACGCGATTGGCGTCGGGCATCTGTCGGACCGTATCGCAGGGGGCGGGCCTATTCAGGCCAGCTTTGGCCCCGATAAATACGGGTTGACCATTGATGATCGCAAGGCGTTGCAAGAACGGCTGACCGCCCGTGGCTTCGACACGGACGGCACCGATGGTGTGATCGGCCCGAACAGCCGCAAGGCAATCACCGCCTATCAGCAAAGCCAGGGGCTGCCCGCAACCGGTGACCCGTCGCGCGAGCTGCTGGCGCGGTTGGGCTGATACCACGATGAAACGATGATCCGCCCGCTTAGCTCGGGCGGATCAGATCGGCAATTTCGGACAGTTTGCTGGCCAGCGGGCTGGTCTTGCGCCAGATCATCCCCACACGGCGCGTCGGCTCGGGCGCGGGAAAGGCGTTGACCGCCACCTGCGCCGACCGCGTTTCCACGGCGACGGCCATTTCGGGGATCAGCGTCACGCCGATGCCCGCGCCGACCATCTGCACCAGCGTGGACAGGGAGCTCGCATCCAGCCCCTCGCGCGCGGTTTCCGACTGCATATCGCAAAACGACAGTGCCTGATCGCGAAAGCAATGCCCTTCCTCAAGCAGCAGTAACTTCATCTCGTTCAGATGTGCGCTACTGGGGATCGGCTTGCCGCGATCAGCCTCGGGGCGCACCAGCATGAATTTCTCGTCAAACAGGGTGACTTCGGTCAGGGAGGGTTCTGACACGGGCAGGGCGACGATGGCAGTGTCGATGCGCCCCTCGGTCAGCTCGGTGATCAGCCGCGGGGTCATGGTTTCGCGCACATGGATATCCAGCGCGGGGTTCATCCGGGTCAGCTTGGTGATGATCGAGGGCAGCAGATAGGGGCCGATGGTGGGGATGATGCCGATTCTCAGCCGGCCCATTAGCCCGTCCTTGGAGGCGCGCGCCATATCCTGAAGCTCGTCCACCCCCTGCAGGATCGCCCGCGCGCGCGGCGCGAAATCGACGCCAAAGCTGGTCAACGTGATATTCCGCCCGCCGCGATCAAAGAGGGGCGTTTGCAAGTTCTGCTCCAACTCCTTGATTTGCACGGATAAGGCGGGCTGCGAGATCGCGCAGGCCTCGGCGGCGTGGCCAAAGTGACGGTGATGGGCAACGGCTTCAAAGTAGCGAAGCTGTTTAAGGGTGATGTTGGTCATAGTTTATTGTTATCAAACTGATAGGAAATGCCAACTTAAACTAATCAATAACTGCTGTTAGAACAATTCCAGAAAGACGGGGCAGATCGTATCGCGCCCCCGACATCCATCCCCCGTGACGCGGTGCAAAACCGCGCACCAGACAGATAATATCGGAGACCACCATGGACGGAAATGACGTCGAAAACATCAGCAAATGCCCGGTCGTCGGCAGCCACGGCCGCAACTCAAAGCGCGGTGCGCGGTCGTTGAACGAATGGTGGCCGAACCAGCTGAACCTCAAGCTGCTGCACCAGAACACCATCGATTCGAACCCGCTTGGGCCAGACTTTGACTATGCCGAAGAGTTCAAGAAGCTCGACGTTGACGCGGTCAAGGCTGACCTGCATGCGCTGATGACGGATTCGCAAGACTGGTGGCCCGCGGACTATGGTCACTATGGCCCGTTCTTCATCCGTATGGCATGGCACGCGGCAGGCACCTACCGGACGGCGGATGGCCGTGGCGGGTCCAGCACGGGCACGCAGCGTTTCGCGCCTCTTAACAGCTGGCCGGATAACGCCAACCTCGACAAGGCGCGCCGCTTGCTGTGGCCGATCAAGCAGAAATACGGCAACCAGATTTCCTGGGGTGACCTGATCATCCTGTGCGGCAATATCGCGCTGGAATCGATGGGGCTGAAAACATTCGGCTTCGCCGGTGGCCGCGTGGACCGTTGGGAACCCGAAGAGGATGTCTATTGGGGCCCCGAGGACGAATGGCTGGACAACAAACGCTACAGCCAGGAACGCGCGTTGGAAGACCCGCTGGCCGCTGTGCAGATGGGCCTGATCTATGTGAACCCCGAAGGGCCGGACGGCAAACCCGATCTGCAAGGGTCGGCCAACGACATCCGGGACACCTTTGGTCGGATGGCGATGAACGACTATGAAACCGTCGCGCTGATCGCGGGTGGTCACACCTTTGGTAAGGCGCATGGTGCCGTGGGTGGCGAGAATGCCGGCCCCGATCCCGAAGCCTCGCCGCTGGAAGCTCAGGGCTTTGGCTGGACCAACAAGCACGAGACAGGCCACGGCATCCACGCCCTGACCAGCGGGCTTGAAGGCGCATGGTCGCAGAACCCGACAAGCTGGGACATGACTTACTTCGACAACCTGCTGGGGCTCGAATGGGAAATGACCAAAAGCCCTGCCGGTGCCGTACAGTGGACCCCAAAGAACGGCGACGCCGCAGGCACCGTGCCGGATGCGCATGATCCGTCCAAACGTCACGCGCCNATNATGTTCACCTCTGACCTCGCGCTGCGCGAAGACCCCGAGTATTTCAAGATCGCCACGCGCTTTCACGAAAACCCCGAGGAATTCGCCGACGCCTTTGCCCGTGCATGGTTCAAGCTGACCCACCGCGACATGGGGCCGATTGCCCGCTATCTGGGCAAGGACGTCCCCAGCGAGGAGCTGATCTGGCAGGACCCGATCCCCGCCGTGACGCATACGCTGGTCGATGACGCGGACGTTGCATCGCTGAAAGCCAAAGTGCTGGAGTCGGGGCTGAGCGTTCAGGAACTGGTGGCCACCGCTTGGGGCTCTGCCGCGACCTTCCGCGGGTCNGACAAGCGCGGCGGTGCAAATGGCGCGCGNATCCGTCTGGCACCGCAGAAAGACTGGCCGGTGAACGAACCCGATCAGTTGGCCAAAGTGCTTGGCGTGCTGGAAACGATCCGCGCAGACTTCAACAACGCGCAGTCGGGNGACAAAGAAATCTCTGTCGCTGACCTGATCGTGCTGGCCGGTGCCGCGGGGATCGAGAAAGCCGCCAAGGACGCGGGCCACGACGTGACCGTGCCCTTCGCACCGGGCCGCGGCGATGCCTCGCTTGAACAGACCGAAGTTGACTCCGTTGCCTATCTTGAACCCGTCACCGACGGTTTCCGCAACTTTGCCAAGACCCGNTATTCNGTCACCACGGCAGAGCTGCTGGTCGACCGNGCCCAGCTTCTGACGCTGACCGCGCCAGAGATGACGGTTCTGGTCGGGGGGATGCGTGCACTGGACGTGAACGTGGGNCGCGCCAAACACGGCGTGTTCACCGATGCGCCCGGCACGCTGAACAACGACTTCTTCACCACATTGCTGGATATGGGCACCGTGTGGTCGAAGGCGGAAGAGACCGCGACGGACGACATCTATGAAGGCCGCGACCGCGCCACGGGTGAGCTGAAGCACACCGGGACNGCTGTTGATCTGCTTTTCGGGTCGAACTCGCAGCTGCGCGCGATTGCAGAGGTCTATGCAGGTGATGTCGCGAAAGACAAATTCGTGACCGACTTCATCGCCGCNTGGACCAAGGTGATGAACCTCGACCGTTTTGACCTCGCCTNAGGGTAGGTAACGAGTGCCAAGGGCGCGGCCGGTATCCGGTCGCGCCCTTTTTGGTGTCGTGGTGTCAGATGAAACAGGGCTTAGCTGCCCGCGTGGCGCAGCAGGTGGGCCTGTGCCTGCTTTGCCGTGGGCGGGGTGCTGCTGCCCAGCAACAGCAGATGCCAGTAGAATTGCACTTCTGCCGGATCGGTCATCAATGCGGCAAAGNTGTCATGGTGCCACTGCACCGCCTGCGCGTGCGCGTTGGCGACACCGGGCAGGGCGCGCAGGCGGGTGACCTCTGCCATTGTTGCGTCCAGCATCGGGTCAATCATCGTGTCAGNNACGGTNTTGAAATTACGCTCCGCCCAGTAATGCAGATCCAGCCGCTTTGTCGTCCGGTTGGGCAGGCCGCGCCCGCGTTTGACCATAAACTCGCCCGCCGAGCGCAGGGAATAGTGGTTCAGCCGCGCCCGCGCTTGGCTCTGCATCACGCCGAACAAGTTGATCCGGTTATCATTTTCGGCAAAGCCCCCGGGGGCGGCCTGAACACCGCCGAGATTCCACAGCGGGCTGACACCGCGCTTTTTCTTGGGCCGATGCACGCCGAGCTTCTGAAAGGCAGCGGGCCGGTGCAGGGTCTTGAAGAAGCTNCCCGCAGGCAGNAAGAACGGATCAGGGGCCGCATGGCGAAACCGCAGCGGGGTGAGCGTATCTTGCAACGCCTCTTGCCCGTCCGCNCCGAAAAACCGCCACGNCAGGGCAATCGCNTCGGTATCCGCGGGGACAGAGGCGATCAGATCGGGCAGCCNNCGCATCGGTGCTGCGAGGGTTAGAAACTCATCCGCGTCGAAAAACAGCGCCCAATCGGCCTGTTTCATCAGCTCATGGCGGTCGNCCAGACGCATGGCCNGCCATTGCACCGATGTGTCGCCCTCGGGGGTGAAGGGCACATGGGTGACATCATCCAACAGGTCCAGCAGGGCCGGCGTGCCATCGGTGCAATCATGGGTAAAGATCAGAAAATCCGTCACCCCCGCCGCGCGGTGATGCGCGATCCATTCAAGGCAATAGGGCCCTTCGTTGCGCATGCAGGTTACGGCAAGGATACGTGTCACGGGCGGGCGGTCCCTTGGGTCAGGGTGGCAAAAGGTTGGGTAAATGACTCTCATGCGGGTCAGGGCAAGTCAATCTTTGCCANGGGCGATGCNGCGCCGGCTTAGGATTGTTTACAAGCTGGGGTCGGCTAAGCTATCGTTATGCCAATGTATTTGTAAAACACCACGGTGCATTTCAGCCCCGCGTTTCGCGCCACCAGAGAGGCCCCNTATATCATGAACACCCGTCGCCCTGTCGCCTCCCTTTGGATCGGCGAAAAGCTTCATTATCTGAACCAGCTTTGCCTCAAGTCCCATGTCGTTGCGGGTCATAAAACGATCCTNTATTGCGCCGATAAAGTGGACAACGCCCCCGAAGGGGTCGAGGTNCGCCCCGCGTCCGAGATCATGGAGATTGACCGCGAACTGGTCGCCGCGACCAGCGCGTCTTTCCTGTCGAATGTGTTCCGCTACAAGATGATCCAGAAGACCGGCGCGATCTGGATCGACTGCGACGCTTTCTGCCACCAGCCTTTCCCCGAGGATCAGGAATATATCTTTGGCCGCCACGGCATGTCCGGCGCNCTCAACTGTGGTGTGGTGGGGTTGCCGCAGGAATGCGAGTTGATGGACCAACTTCTGGATTACTACGATAACCTGCCGGACTATCCCGCATGGTGGAACAAGAACCAGCGCAAGAAATACGACCGCCAAGACCCCAAACTGACCCACGCGCACCGCATCTATAATGCCGAGCGTACGGCCTTTGGCCCGCAGGCGTTTACCTATTTCGCCAAGCAGACCGGCCAGTATGAAAAAGCCAGCGAACGCGAGGTGCTGTATCCGGTGCCGTTCCAGTTGAACGACATCTTCTATGACCCGCATGGCCGNGTCGAAGGGCATTTCACCGANNANACNCTNTCNGTGCACCTTTATACCAATGGCACGAAACCGTGGTGGGAAAAGAACGAACCTCTGCCCGGTTCCTATGCCGCGCGGATGTGCGAGAAGATCGGGATCGACCCGTCCAAAGCGCTGCGCTAAGCCGCGTTACAGAGGGCCTTTGCCATNAATCTGAAACCGCACACCAGCCGGCACGGCAAGCTGCTGGCCATCTCTATGATGAAGGACGAGGCNCCATTCCTGCTGGAGTGGTANGCCCATCACCTTGCCGTGGGGTTCACCAAGATACTCGTTTACACNAANGATTGTTCCGACGGCACCGATGACATGCTGATCCGGCTTGAAGAGCTGGGTCTGGGCTACCACCGGCGCAACGACATCCCCGAAGGGGTGAAGCCGCAGCCATCTGCGATGAAATACGCGCAGGCCGAACCCAAAGTCGCCGAGGCNGACTGGATCTTGATGTTCGATGCCGATGAATTCCTCTGCATCAACTATGGTGACGGCACGCTGGACCCGATGCTGGACGCGGCGGGGGATGCCAANGGNATCGTGATCACCTGGCGCATCTTCGGCTCTGGCAATGTGGTCGACTGGTCCCGCGATCCGGTGACCGAACAATACCTCTATGCGGCNCCGCCCACGTGGAACAAGGGCTGGGGCGTCAAGACGCTGTTCAAGTTNGACCCTGACAANTGGAANATCGGCATCCATCGNCCGTCGATCAAGAACAAGCATCTGGAAACCGGCTTTCCCGACACTGTGAAATGGCTCAACGGATCCGGCCAGCCGATGGAGGATTACTTCAAGTTTCGCGGCTGGCGGTCGATCCGGCGCACCGTGGGCTATCAATGGGCGCAGATGAACCACTATGCGGTCAAATCGATCGACAGCTATGCGATCCGCAAGTTTCGCGGCAATGTGAACAACAAGAAAGACAAGTATAACGCCGACTACTGGTCGCTGCAGGACCGAAACGAGGTCTATGACGACAAGATCCTGCGCTATACCGAACGACGCAAGCAGATCATGGACGAACTGCTGACTGATCCGGTTCTGTCGCGTCTCCATTATGCCGCCATCGAAAAGGTCGAGGCACGGCTTGAAGAATACCGCGCGACCGACGCCTATGCAGAACTGAAGCAATCGCTGCTTGAGGCATCCGAGGTGCCGATCACGCAGATCGTGGCTAAACCGCCCAAGGCCCGCGACCCCGAAGAGATCGCCAAGCTGATGTCTCAGGTCGAGAAAAACGTCGCCGCCCGCCCCGCCGAGGAACGCCGTAGCGTGCCGGAAGCCGCGTTCGCGGATGTCGCAGAGGGCGGCGACGGGTTCGTTCCGGGCGACATTGACGTATCGGTTCAAACGGCGGTGGACTGGGTGCCCAACCACGACATCGCCCTGCCTGCGGATGTACGTATCTTTGCGCAAAGCACGCTCGAGCTTGTGATGCGCGGCAAATATCAAAGACGTATGGCGCGCATGACCGGGCGCATGGTCGAAGCTGGCCAAAAGGTGCTCGACCTTGGCGCGGGGATCGGTTTTCTGTCGATTCATGCCGCGCAAACGGTGTCAGGTGCAACGGTCCTCGCGCAAGAGGATAACAGCTCGCGGTTGGCGATCATGCGCGACGTGCTGGACCATAACGCGCTTGAACTGGGCGACCGTTTGTCCATGATCGACACGCCGGTGATCTGCGACAACGATGCCGAAACCCTTGCGCGGGTGAACCAGATGATCGCGGACCATCAGCCGGATGTGCTGCGCATCAGCTACGAGGAACTGGGCGGCAGATTGCTGAGCCGGGTGACGCTTGGTCCTGTGACGCGTGTCGTGTTGTTCGGGCCTGCCGTGGCCGCATTCCACGCGCAACGGAGCAAGGTCAAAGACCCGAGCCTGTCGCCCGACCAGGACCAAAGCATGCCCGAGTTTGTTATCATCGAGCCAAAGCAGGCTGCCCATGCGACCTGAGACTGCTTTCCCGAAGGGGGTGGAGGCTGCGGTGCTTTTGCCGCCTCGGGGATGGTGACATAAACGATGCTGAAGGGGGCGCGAAACGGCGCCCGACCCGCCAATAGGAACGTATCAAATGCCAGACCACGCCCCCAGTAAACGCGGTGTCCTTCTTCGGGCAAAGAACGGCGACGTGATCGGCTTTGACGAAACGGGCCTGCGCCTGAACCTCTCGGACAGCGTCATCGCCGACATCCACCGCCGCCTGCCTGCCGGAGGGCAGACGCTGCCCGTCGATGCGGCTGTGTTGGGCGATGTCGATGCGTGGAACCTTCGAGAGCAGGGGGAATGGTACGTGTTTGACGCGAACCTGCCCGGTGCCCAAGGCACGCGGCAATTCCGCCGCAAGATCACCGCTGCCCCGGACGCCAGCGCGCCTGACATTATCGCCGACACGTCGGGTGCGGTCTTTGGTGTTCTGGCCATCGGGGGCACGCGGCGGGCGGTGACTGCAGATGAAACACTGTCCTTCCCCTACCATGTGGTGACCACCGGTGACGACTTGGGGCCCGCTGGGGCTGCGGGGACAGAAACGCTGGCACCCACTGACCTGATGCAGCGCCTGACCGAACAGACCCGCGACAGCCTGATCGCCGGCGAAATTCTGCGTCGCAGGCACGCGGAGCACCGGGCCTTGCCACTGCTTTATGCGCGCACCGAAACCGACAGCAGCGCCAGCATCACCGCGTTGATCGACGGGGCCGCCCTTACCAGCTTTCACCAGACTGTCGCCAACCTTTGTGCCGCCGCGCGCGCATTGGGTAAACCGGCCAAGGTCCTGTCTGTGGGGCTTGATTTCACGCTCGAAGATGTTCTGAGCACGGGGCCCGAATGGTGCGCCGCCATGCACGCGCTGATGCGCCGTATCACGGATATCTTCGCCGACCACGGACTGCGCAAGCCGCTATTTACGGCTGTCTTTGATGCAGGGACGTGGGATGTATCGGACGCGGGCGTGCTGCGCGCGCAGTGGGATTTGGCATGGAACAAGGGCGGGCACGATCACGTCTACGCGGCACCGGGCTATATGTTCGCGCTGGATGAATTTGGCCGGCCCACAGATATCGCGCGGCTGCAGATGGCCGAGATGGAGGCCTGCGCGATCGAGGCGCGCAACAGCGACCAACCGTGGAACTGTCCCGTTCTTCTGCTGGCAGAGCGTGAGCCCGACAACCCCAGCGTGATCCGTTGCCGCGGGGAGGGGATGGGCCCCTTTGTGCTGGATGCCGCCGACCCGCTGAATGCCGGTCGTGCCTGTGGTTTCCGTCTGGAAGGGGACAGCGCCGGTGCCAAGATTACCAGCGTGCAGCTTGATGCCAAAGACCGTAACGATCTGCTGATCACCTGCGACAAGCCTCCGGCGGGGGAGGGGCTGACGCTGTGTTATGCCATCGGGGCCGCACCCAGCGACGACGGGATGCCCGCCAATCGAGGGGCGCTGCGCGACGGGTTCTGCTATGCCAGCCGAACCGGACAGATGTTACACCGTTGGGCGCTGCCAGCCGCGCTTCCGGTGCACTGATGGAAGATTTCACGCCCCTTTATGTCGATATCGACCTGCCCGAAGGTGTCTTGTTGCGCGATGACGCAGCGCAGGCCAGCGTCGTGGACGCCTGTCACCCCAATGATGCGCAGGCAATCTGGTATCACGCCCATGCCCCCGCGATGACCTTCAATGCGCAAAAGGCGATTGCCCAATGGGCCGCCGAGAACGGCCTTGGCACCCCCGCGCGCCCTGTCGATCCGAATGACGACAATGGCACGCTGCTGGAGCGCGGCGGGGTGGCATTCACGCGCGGGGTGAATTGCGGCTTTGTCGTTGATGCGGCACTGGTCGAGCAGGACTGCTTTTGCCTTGCCATCCGCGTCACTTCGCCCGACGCAGAGGCGCGTAGCCTCCTGACGGTGAACCCCGACGCCAGCGACAACTACCTGTTTCTCAGCGAAAGCGAGGGCCGGCTGATCTGGCGGGATGATGCGGGTATGGTCGAGGTNTCNATNCCCGCACCGGGCAANGACTATTGGGTGCTGGCAGGTTTTGACCAAGGGCAGTTGCANCTGACCGCCGCACCGGTCGGGGATGTGTTTCCGATCCCGCAGAAGAGCACCCGACCAAGCGCTGAACTGGCGGCAGAGTTGAACGGTGTGGCTGATCTGTTCATCGGCTGCCGGTCCCACCGCAAGGGGATCCTCAAGACCCTGGGCACATCGGTAGTTCATGATGTGCTGATCTGGCTTGATCACGGTGCCAGCACGCCCGCCGCCCTTGAACAGGTCGCGCGCGCTTGCCGCTATGCCGAAGCGCCCCGAAACACAGGGGAACGCCCATGAGCTTTACCAGAACCGACACCGCTGGCGGCAATATCTGTGTCATCTGGATCGATGATATGATCGATATTTTCACGTGGCGAACGGCCTTCGGGCTGCAGATCAGCACGCCCAATATCGACCGCTTCATGTCCGAGGGGACGCGGTTTTCCAANGCCTATGCCACCGTGCCGCTTTGTGCGCCGTGCCGGGCGGAACTGGCGACGGGNTTGTCACCGTTTCGCACGGGGCTGGTCGATCTCAACCGGTTNTGGCGCGATATCTTGCCGCCAACGGCGGGCTGGCAATACGATCTGCGCCGCAACGGGTTTCGCACGTTCACAACGGGCAAGGTCGACAGCAACTACAAACCNATGCCCCATGAATATGCGCGCATCCTCTTTCATGAACAGCCNGAGGCAAAGGANGCGGGGCGGCGATCCAAGGTCAAGAAATACCTCGACAAGGGGCCGGGGATCGCGGGCGTGAACCATCCCGATGACGATGGCAGCCAGGATGACCGCTTCTACGACAATAGGGTGGCGCAGAANGCNATCGACTATCTGGATCGGGCCGACCCTGCGCGGCGGCACCTGATCCAGCTGGGCTTCAAGCACCCGCATTACAACCTGCAATGCCCCGACCGNTTNTATCAGCAGTATGATCCCGACCAGATTGTCTGGCCCAATTCNGCCGCGCCGGAAGATTACTTTGGCCCGCAGGAGGGCATGGCCGTCTACGAGGCCGCCTATATCGCCAACGGTCCCTGGACCCCGGAGAAGGCGGGCGATCATGCGTGGCGACAGGTTGTNCGCGCCTATTTCGCGGCCATCAGCCATGTGGATGCGGAAATCGNCCGCTTCATGGACGCCTTGCGCGGCTCGGANCTGGCGCAAAATACCACCGTCCTGTTGCTGTCAGACAATGGGTTCAACCTTGGCACCCACGACAGTTTNCACAAGATGAGCCAGTGGGACAGCGCCGCCCATGTGCCGCTGGGGATCTGGCACGCAGGCATGACGCAGGGCCGCGTGGTCGAGATGCCCGTATCGCTGCACAATGTGCCTAAGACAATCATGGACCTGGCAGGGCTGCCATACCGCCCCGACTGGACGTCGGGCCAAAGCCTGCTGCCGCTGATCGACGACAGTTTCGGATCGTATGACCATAGCAAGTCTCCGGTGACGAGCGTTTTCGGCACGCTATCCGTGCGCGCCGCCGATCCCGATCTGAGCCAATACCGCTACTTCCGCTACCCCAACGGCGAAGAGCATATCTATGATCTGGTCGCCGACCCCGGCGAGACGACAAATATCGTGGAAACGGCCCCGCTCGACGNGTTGCGCCGNACNATGGTGGATAATGCGCTCGACCTCGGGCTTGACCTGCGCGGGTTCGAGAACCCGCAGCGCGGGGTCAATGCGATGATGGCGCTGGACGGCTCTGTGGTGCTGGCAGGAGGCACGGCGGATAATGATTATTGGGCCTATGGGGCCAATGCCGAGAAGATTTCGGAAGATGAAGACGGCGGCAATGACACCTTGTGGTATATGGCGGGGCCAGATGACTATGTGCTGCATATGCCCGCCTATATCGAGAATATCCGCATCGCCACTGTCGTCGCCCGGGAAGAGCAAGACCCCTCGAAGGGCAAGCCCATTGCGGTTGTGGCGCATCCCGATACCCCGATGAACTTCGAAACCTCCGAAAGGGTCGCGGTGAATGTCCAAGGAAGCCGCGGGGCCGATGTGATGATCGGTGCAAAATACGCGGGCGCGACCTTCTATGGCGGTGCCGGCGACGATATGTTGATCGCCAAATCNGGGCGCGGCAAGGATGTGCACCTGTTCTACGGNGGCGCGGGCAATGACACGCTGATCGGCGGCAANGGGCGCGACATCCTCGACGGGGGCGCGGGCAACGACGTGATCCGTGGCGGGGCAGGGCGCAGCAAGATCTACGGCGGGCCGGGCAATGACGATATTTCCGANGGCNAAGGCGGGTCCGAAATCCACACCGGCCCCGGCCGTAACCGCGTGAAATCCGCAGGCGGGGATGATACGATCTATATCGGCAGCGGGCACAACACGATTGAACCCGGCAAGGGGCGTGCGACCTTCCACGTGGCCTATGGCGGCGTGACGACACTTACCGGATGGGAGGACGACTATACGCTCGACCTATCCGACTGGCCGGCCGCCCCGACCATCACAATCGACGAAGGCCGTGGTGCGGAACTGAGGCTCGGCGTCGCCGTCGTGCGGATCAACGCCGCCGTCAGCGCCAGTCAATTACAGTCGCANATCCAGCAAAGCCGATGAAAGCGCTGTCGCCCGCCGAAAGCCCGGGNCGACAGCGGATGNCTTAGGCGCTGCGCAGCCCCAGAATGTCGCGCGCCTGCTGCCAGGTCGCCACGGGGCGTTCGTATTTCTCGCATAGATCCGCCGCGCGTTTGATCAGCGCCGCGTTGGATGGGGCGAGCGNGTTGCGGTCCAGACGCACNTTGTCTTCCAGNCCGGCCCGNGTGTGACCGCCCGCCGCAATCGCCCATTCGTTCACGACGATCTGGTTCGGCCCGATCCCTGCGGCACACCACGCGGCCTCGGGCGCGCGGGCNTTCAACTGCGCGACGTAGAAGTCAAAAACCTCTTTATCCGCGGGCATGGCGTTTTTCACCCCCATNACGAATTGCACATAAAGCCGCCCGAACAGCTTGCCGTCCTNGTGGTGCTGGATCGCCTGCAGGATGTGGCTCAGATCNAAGGCNTCNATCTCGGGCACAACCTCATGGGNGCGCATTTCGGACGCCAGCCAATCCACCANATCCGGCGGGTTCTCGTAGACGCGGGTGGGAAAGTTGTTCGACCCCACCGACAGCGAGGCCATATCAGGCCGCAGCGACAGCATGCCGCCGCGCGCCTTGCCCGCACCTGACCGCCCGCCGGTCGAGAACTGGATGATCATCCCGGGGCANTGTTTCTCCAGCCCCTCTTTCAACCGCGCNAATTTCTCTGGGTCAGAGGAGGGCGTCTCGTCNTCATTGCGCACATGNGCGTGGCAGATGCTTGCCCCGGCTTCAAAAGCTTCATGCGTGCTTTCAATCTGCTCGGTGATCGTGACGGGCACGGCGGGGTTGGCGGCTTTGGTCGGTACGCTGCCGGTGATGGCAACGCAAAGAATGCATGGATCAGACATCTAGGAACACTGTTTCTTTCTCGCCCTGAAGGTAAATATCAAACCGATAGANGCCATCGGNTTCNTTCTCCGCGATCAGGGTCGCNACGCGGTTTTGATGTTCAATACGGGTCAGCAACGGGTCGGCGCTGTTATCGGCATCGGGGAAATACATACGTGTATTCAAGCCGATATTGATCCCGCGCGCGACGATCCACAAGCTGATATGCGGGGCCATCATACGCCCGTCGGGAAAGGGCACGGCACCGGGGCGAATGGTGTCGAACTGCCATTCGCCGGTGTCATAATCGCCCGCCTTGCGGCCCCATCCGGTAAAGTTCGGATCGGCGGCCCCGCGGGGGTCATTGCCCGGATACAGCCCCGCCGCATCGGCCTGCCAGATCTCGACCAGCGCGTCTTTCAACGGCGTGCCGGTGCCGTCATAGATCGTGCCCTTCACCGTGATCCGTTCGCCTTTGGTCTCGGCATTGACCATACGCGCGCCCAGATCCTCGGGGTAGACGCCGGTGATGTCGCAGAAATTCGGCACGCAGCCAATATGCACATAGGGCCCTGCGGTCTGCGACGGGCTTTCTTTCAACTGGGTCAGCTCTTGCATCAGTTCCCCTCCATCCGGTTTTCAAACATGGTGGACCGGCGGCCCCTGAGCACGATGTCGAATTTATAGGCCCGCGCATCCATAGGCACGGTATTGTCCATGTCCAACGGCGCGATCAACTGCTCTACCGCGGCGCGCGACGGGATTGTCTGTACGATGGGGCATTTCCAGATCAGCGGGTCACCCTCAAAATACATCTGCGTGATCAAGCGCTGCGCAAAACCCTGTCCGAAAACGGAAAAGTGGATATGCGCAGGGCGCCAGTCATTCACCCCNTTGGGCCAGGGGTAGGCACCNGGTTTGACNGTGCGCAGGCTNTAGCCGCCGNTNNCATCGGTCACCGTGCGGCCNCANCCNCCAAAATTGGGNTCGAGCGGGGCCAGATANCCCTCTTTCTTGTGGCGATAGCGCCCCCCCGCATTGGCTTGCCAGAATTCGAGCAACACACCAGGCACACCGCGCCCGTTCTGGTCGAGCACNCGACCATGCACGATGATCCGCTGGCCAATCGCCATCTCGCCCTCGGCGGCGTAGTTGAGGATCAGGTCATTATCCAGCGCCCCCAGCATATTGTGGCCAAAGACCGGGCCGGTCTGCTCGCTCAGCGTGGTATTCATCGAGATCAGCGCCTTTTGCGGCGACCGCACCACCGATGTCTTATAGGCCGGTGCCAGCGCGGGCGGGTGCCAGCTCCGGTCACGGTGAAAGAACGCTCCGTTCTGATCGGTCATTCGGCGGCTTCCATTTCCTGATAGGTCTGTTTGGCGAGTTTAAGCGCATGGTTCGCCTTTGGCACCCCCGCNTAAATGGCAACATGCTGGAACGCCTCGATCACATCGGATTTGCTGGCACCGGTATTGGCGGTGGCGCGGATGTGCATGGGGATTTCCTCGAANTTGCCGGTCGCCGCCAGCAGTGCCANNGTCAGCATCGACCGTTCGCGGCGGCTGATCTTGTCGCTGGCCCAGACGGTGCCCCAGGCCGCTTTCGGTGATCAGACTTTGGAACGGCGCGTCCAGCTCGGTCTTGGCGGCTTCGGCGCGGTCCACATGGGCATCGCCCAAAACGGCGCGGCGGGTGGTCATACCGATCTCGGTTCGGTCGGCCATGTTCTTCTCCTCGGTCACGGTGGGTGTTCATTGTCGCGCTGCCGATTGGACAGGAAAAACACGCGGCGCGCAAACGCATATCCGCCCTTCCAAATGGCTGAAAATCCCGGGGGAGGGGCCGCAAAGCGGTGCCGGGGGCAGCGCCCCCTTAGGCCTGTCCGGCATCCCCCTGACCTTGACATCGCAGCGCTTTTTCGTCCTTTTGGCCGAAACAGCAAAAGGACGCTTCTTATGATGAAAACACGCGCCGCCGTCGCCGTTGCCGCAGGTCAACCGCTTGAAGTGATGGACGTAAATCTCGAAGGCCCCAAGCGGGGTGAAGTCCTGATCGAAATCAAGGCCACCGGCCTGTGCCACACCGATGAATTCACCCGTTCGGGCGACGACCCCGAAGGGATTTTCCCGGCCATTCTGGGCCACGAGGGCGCAGGCGTCGTGCTTGAGGTCGGCGAGGGCGTCACCACGCTCGAGGTCGGCGATCACGTGATCCCGCTTTACACGCCCGAATGCCGCGAGTGTGANTATTGCCTNTCGGGTAAAACCAACCTCTGTCAGGCGATCCGCGTGACCCAAGGNCANGGGCTGCTGCCCGATGGCACCACGCGGTTCTCGATGATGGATGGCACGCCGATCCACCACTACATGGGCTGTTCGACCTTCGCCAATCACACGGTCATCCCTGAAATCGCCCTTGCCAAGGTCCGCAAGGACGCGCCCTTTGACAAGATCTGCTATATCGGCTGCGGTGTGACCACGGGCATCGGCGCGGTGATCAACACCGCCAANGTAGAGATCGGCGCGCGCTGCGTGGTCTTTGGCCTGGGCGGCATCGGGCTGAACGTCATTCAGGGCCTGCGCATGGCGGGGGCCGACCAGATCGTCGGCGTCGATCTGAACGACGACAAGGAAGAGACAGGCCGCTACTTCGGCATGACCGACTTTGTGAACCCCACCAAGGTCGAGGGCGATATGGTCGCGCATNTGGTCGANCTGACCAAAGGCGGNGCGGATTACACCTTTGATGCCACAGGCAATACCAAGGTCATGCGGCAGGCGCTTGAAGCCGCGCATAAGGGCTGGGGGGAGTCGATCATTATCGGNGTCGCACCGGCGGGGGCCGAAATCTCGACCCGTCCNTTCCAGCTGGTCACGGGCCGCGTCTGGAAAGGCACGGCNTTCGGCGGGGCCAAGGGCCGCACNGATGTGCCCAAGATCGTGGATTGGTACATGAACGGCAAGATCGANATCGACCCGATGATCACCCACAAGCTGACGCTGGACCAGATCAACGAAGGGTTCGAATTGATGCACAAAGGTGAATCCATTCGCGCCGTCGTTGAATTCTAGGCGCGAATTCGTAAAACTTGCGACAAACGCCGTCCTCACGGGGGCGGCGTTTTATGTTTTCTGAAACCCCTCGTGACACGATGTTTTGACGTGAGGGCACGAGGGGATGCGGGATAGAGTGGGTTTACCACCCCGATCCCGCTGGTATTTATAGAGTGAACGTCGGGAGACAAGGCATGAAACTTACAGTAAATGGCGTGACCCATGATGTGGACGTCGAGGAAGACATGCCCATGCTCTGGGTCTTGCGCGACGTTCTGGGGATCACCGGCCCGAAATACGGCTGCGGGATCGCGCAATGCGGGGCCTGCACCGTGCATATGGACGGGATCGCGGTCCGGTCGTGCCAGTTGGCTGCGGGCGATGTCGAGGGCGAGATTACCACCATCGAAGGGTTGGGCTCTCCGGCGGTGCGCCATGCGGTGCAGGAGGCCTGGATCGACCTGCAGGTCGCGCAATGCGGCTACTGCCAATCGGGGCAGATCATGCAGGCGGCCTCTTTTCTCGAGCTGAACCCGACCCCTACGGATGACCAGATTGACGCCGCGATGAGCGGGAACCTGTGTCGTTGCGGGACCTATCCCCGTATTCGCGAGGCGGTGAAATCCGCCGCGATCAAGCTCAAGGCGGTGTGATATGGGACGTGTGAAAACCATTGCGCGCCGCAGCTTCCTGATCGGCTCTGCCGCTGTTGCAGGCGGCGTCGTCTTTGGCACCTATCTTTACAAACGCGAGGGNGAGAACCCGCTGCTNGANGGGTTGAAACCCGGCGAAACCGCGATCACCCCCTACGTNAANATCGACGCTCAAGGGATCACGCTGATCACGCCGCGCGCGGATGTGGGGCAGGGCGCGTGGTCGATGCAGGCGCATATGATCGCCGAAGAGCTCGACATTGACCCNCGCAGCGCCAAGCTGTCGCCCGGTCCGGCGGATGCGATTTACTACAACGGCGTTGTCGGGGCAGAGGCGCTGCCGATNGCCGCGACCTCTGACACGATGCTGGCACGCGGCGGGCGCGGTGCGGTNGATGTCATGGGCAAGCTGATGGGGCTGCATATCACCGGCGGCTCGTCCACCGTGCCTGATATGTATGACCGCCTGCGCATGGCCGGTGCCGTCGCNCGCGAGACGNTGATNAAGGCCGCGATGAAGCAGACCGGCCTGCCGCGNGACCAACTGGGGACAGAGAACGGCTGCATCGTGCTGCCCGATGGGTTGAAGATCGAATACATCGACCTTGCCAGCATCGCCGCCGAGATCGAGCCGGTACAGGATGTCACCCTGCGTGATCCGTCGGAATGGCGCTATCTGACCAAGCCGCAGAAGCGGACCGACATCGTGGCGAAATCCACCGGTCGGCAGATCTACGGCATCGACATGCAGATGGACNNTATGGTGATCGCCACGACCCGCACCAATCCGGCGATTGGCGGCGGGCTGAACGGTTTTGACGCCGAGGCGGCACGCCAGATGCGCGGGGTCAGCGCGGTCTTGCCCATCACCGGCGGCATCGCTGTGGTGGCGGATAACACATGGCGCGCGTTTCAGGCGGCTCAGGCGGTTGAATGTGACTGGGGNCCGTCGCCCTATATCGGTGACAGCGCTGACCAGTTTGCCGCTGTGGCGGCCTCTTTCACCGACGATCACCGCGACAGCCGGTTCAAGGACGACGGCGATGTAGAAGAGGCGTTGCAAGATGCCTCGGTGGTCGAGGCGGAATACCGCATCCCCTATCTGGCCCATGCCCCGATGGAACCGATGAGCGTCGTGGTCAAGCTGACCGAGGGGCGGCTGGATATCTGGACCGGCACGCAAATCCCCCGTTTCGTCAAGGCGAATATGGCGCGGCTGACAGGGTTGGACGGGGATGACATCCACGTGCATGTGCTGATGTCCGGTGGCAGCTTTGGCCGGCGCCTTGAGGATGATTATATCGCCCAAGCGGTCGAGATCGCGATGCAGATGCCTGACACGCCGATCAAGATGATCTGGCAGCGCGAGGAAGACTTNACCCATGATTTCCCCCGCCCGCTGGCCATTGCGCGCGGGCGCGGTGCTGTGGCGGATGCCGGTATCGCGGCGTTTGATCTGTCGATCGCGGCCCCTTCGGTCGCTGAATCCTCGCTCGCAAGGTTGAACCAGCCCGCCTTCGGCCCTGATGTGGCGATTGTCGCGGGGGCNTNGGACCAGCCGTTCCAGATCCCCAACTACCGCGTCACCGGCTACCGCACGCCAGCNATGGTGCCCATCAGCTCTTGGCGGTCGGTCGGGGCGTCGGGCAACGGGNTCATGCACGAAAGCTTCATGGACGANATGTGCCACGCCGCGGGNGNNGANCCGTTGCAAGAGCGGCTGCGCCTGTGCTGGCACGACGCATCGCGCAANGTGCTGGAGGCCGTGGGCGAGATGTCGGAATGGGGCAGCGAACTGGGGCCGAACAGGGGCCGGGGGCTGGCCTTTACGCTGGCCTTTGGCGTGCCCGTGGCCGAGGTGGTCGAGGTCACCAACACCCCAGACGGCATCCGTATCGACAAGGTGTTCGTCGCCGCCGATGTGGGCCGCGTGCTGGACCCCGTGAACTTTGAGGCGCAGCTGCAAGGCGGTGTGATCTTTGGCNTGGGCCACGCGATGAACTGCGAGCTGACCTACCGCGACGGCGTGGCAGAGCAGGATAACTACCANGCCTNNGANGGGATGCGCCTGCACCAGACGCCTTTGATCATGGTGCGCGGNCTTGAGAATGGCGACAAGATCAGGGGCATCGGTGAACCCGCCGTCCCCCCCGCAGCACCTGCTTTGGCCAATGCGATCTTTGCTGCGACGGGGCAGCGTATCCGCGAACTGCCGCTGTCCAAGTCGATTGATTTTGTATGATCTCCCTTCGCGGGGCGATCATCGGCGGGATCATTGCGCTGGCCTACGCGGGCGGTGCTTTTGCGCAAGAAGCACCCGATCGCGCAGCGGCGCTGGCGGCGTGGGATGATATCCACACGGTCGTTTCGCACCCGCGCTGTACCAATTGCCACGTTGGCCCCGCTGGCGTGCCGCTNTGGGANGGGTTGGGCCACGAGGAGGCTGCCGACCANGCNCCCGTGCACGGCATGAACATCCTTGCCGANGAAAGCCGCATCGGGGCCGAGACGATGCCTTGCCGCACTTGTCACATCAGCGCCGCGTCGGAAAANANCGTCCCCCACGCGCCNCCGATGATTGCGGACGCATGGCGGCTTCCCCCGATNGANATGGCGTGGAAAGGCAAGACCAGCGCCGAGATNTGNGNNCAACTGCGTGACCCCGACAGCAACGGTGCCTTTNCGCCCGAAGACCTGTCCGATCACCTGCGAACGTCGGCCTTTGTTGCATGGGGCTTTGACCCCGGCGCAGGGCGCGCGGCGGCCCCCGGTAGCCTCCCCGAGATGCAAGAGGCGCTGGCGATCTGGGTGGCAGGCGGCACGCCCTGTGCGGGCGACCCGCACCCCTAGTCAGCCCTTGAACAGATCCGCATAGGTNTCGCGCAGCAGGTTCTTTTGCACCTTGCCCATCGTATTGCGGGGCANGGCATCAACCANCACCAGCTTGCGCGGACATTTGAACCGCGCCAGCGATTGCGCGACGGTCTGCGACAGTGCTTCCAGGTCCAGATCACGGCTGCCATCGGCGACCAGNACACCAACCGGTGCCTCGCCCAGATCCCCATGAGCCACGCCGATCACGGCGCTTTCCAGCACGCCGGGTTGATCGTCCAGCACCTGTTCGACCTCTTTGGGATAGATGTTATAGCCGCCGGATATGATCAGATCCTTGCCGCGCCCGACGATCTGCACATAGCCGTNTTCGTCAATNANCCCCAGATCACCGGTGATAAAGAACCCGTCCGCACGCAGTTCNGCGGCGGTTTTTTCGGGCATCTGCCAATAGCCTTGGAAAACATTCGGCCCGCGGACCTCGACGACGCCGATCTCTCCCTGTGGCAGGGTCTCGCCGGTATCGGGGTCGCAAATCTTGAGCTCGACCCCCGGCAGGGGTGTGCCGACGGTACCGCCGCGCCGCGGCCCGTCATAGGGGTTCGAGGTGTTCATATTGGTTTCCGTCATCCCGTAGCGTTCCAGAATACGGTGGCCTGTGCGTTCCTCGAACTGCTTGTGCGTTTCGGCCAGCAAGGGGGCAGANCCCGAGATGAACAGACGCATATGCGCCGTCAANCCGGCGGTGAAGTCATCAGAGCCCAGCAAACGGGTGTAGAANGTCGGCACGCCCATCAACGCGGTGGCCTGCGGCATGAAACGGATCAACTGATCGATGTCGAGCTTGGGCAGGAACACCATCGCGCCACCGCTNAGCAGCATGATATTGGTCGCCACGAACAGCCCGTGTGTGTGGAAAATCGGCAGCGCATGCAGCAGCACATCGGCCTTGGTGAATTGCCAGACCTCAACCAGCGTTTCGGCNTTGCTCAGCAGGTTGCGCTGGCTCAGCATCGCGCCTTTTGATCGGCCCGTGGTGCCCGAGGTATAGAGGAAGGCGGCCAGATCCTCGGCCGTTCGGTCGACGGTNTCGAATGTGTCGGGCAGGGTGGCNGCCANATCGCGCAGCGTGCCGCGGCCGGTGTTGTCCATCGTCTCTACCGNNGCACCGGCGGCGGCAGCGACCGGCGTGAGTTCGGNAACATCGGCNGGATCGCAAACCAGCAGCCGCGCGCCCGAGTTGCCGACGAAATAATCCACCTCGGACGCGGTGTAGCCGGGGTTGAGCGGNAANAACACCAGCCCTGCCTGCACGCAAGCGGCATAAAGCGCCAGCGCATCCGGCGATTTGCCGACCTGCACCGCGACACGGTCGCCCGCTGTCAGCCCCTTGTCNGNAAACGCATTGGCATAGCGCGCGGCAGAGCGGATGAATTGGTCNTGGGTGATGGTGCGCCCGTCCGGCAGGATCAGGAACGGCGTGTTTTGCCCGATGTGGCGACCGAATAAAGCGTCGTAAAGCGGGTTTGGCATCGTCGTCTCCTTCTGACCTTTGGTAGCGCGGAATTTGCGCCATCGGCAGGGCCAGGTAAAGGGCGGCAAATGGCGCATTTTGATCTTTGCTGCATTTCGCGCGTGCAGACGGCCTTGACGACCCGCAGCGTATGACTTACCCCTCCTCCCGTAGCGCGGGCGTTGTGTAATGGTAAGACCTCTGCCTTCCACGCAGAAGACGCGGGTTCGATTCCCGCCGCCCGCTCCACTCCTTTCCCGACATCTTTTTGATTTTGGCTATTTGCGCTGGATCAATGCGCTTTTGTCGCAAGCGCCTTAGGGGTGCAGCCCTTGACCCCGCGCGATGTGCGGGCGATGACATGACAGCACTCCAAAGGATATCTCATGGCACGTACCCCGACGCCCGGCCCCGGCACCGAAGAACGCGAAAAATCGCGTGAGTTGGGGGCCCTGCGCGCGCTGCTGCCATTTCTTGCGCCCTATCGCGGGCTGATGATCGCGGCCATTCTGGCGCTGGTGCTCACGGCGATGATCTCTTTGACGCTGCCGCTGGCCGTGCGCCGCGTGATCGATACTTTCGGCACCGGCGAGGCCGAACTGCTGGACCAGTATTTCGTTGCCGCCCTGATCATCGCGGCCCTTCTGGCTGTAGGCACGGGGCTGCGCTATGCGCTGGTAACGCGCTTTGGCGAACGGGTCGTTGCCGATATCCGCAAGGCGGTGTTCGATCGCGTGATCTCTATGAGCCCGGCGTTCTACGAGAACCTGATGACCGGCGAGGTGCTGAGCCGGATCACCACGGACACCACGCTGATCCTGTCGGTGATCGGGTCGTCCGTGTCCATCGCGCTGCGCAATATGCTGATCGTGACCGGTGGGCTGGTGCTGATGCTGTTCACCTCGGCCAAGCTGACGGCGATGGTGTTGTTGATCGTACCGGCGGTAATTGTGCCGATCCTTGTTCTGGGGCGGCGCTTGCGGGTGCTGAGCCGCGAAAACCAGGACTGGATCGCGGCCAGCTCGGGCAATGCGTCCGAGAGTTTGGGCGCGGTGCAGACCGTGCAGGCCTTTACCAATGAAGCCGCCAGCCAATCGCAATTCGCGCAGATGACCGAAGCGTCCTATGATGCGGCGCAGCGTCGGATCAAGACCCGCGCGCTGATGACGATTATTGTGATCTTTCTGGTATTTGCCGGCGTCGTGGGCGTTTTGTGGATGGGCGCGCGGGATGTGCGTGCCGACCAGATGACCCCCGGTGCCTTGGTGCAATTCGTGATTTATGCCGTGATGGTGGCAGGCGGGGTCGCGGCGCTGTCCGAGATCTGGGGTGAACTTCAACGCGCCGCCGGTGCCACCGAACGTCTGGTAGAGCTGTTGCGGACCGAAGACACCGTGCAAGACCCCGCTGCGGCCATTGATCTACCCAGCCCTGTCGCCGGTCGGATTGCNTTTGAGGACGTGCATTTCAGATACCCNGCACGCCCNGATGTNCAGGCACTGGACGGGGTCAACCTGTCGATCAACCCCGGTGAAACNGTCGCGTTCGTCGGGCCCTCGGGTGCAGGCAAAACCACGATCATCCAGTTGATTCTGCGGTTCTATGACCCTGCTTCGGGCCGGATCACCCTTGACGGGGTCGATCTGCGCGATGTTTCGCGTGCGGCCTTCCGCCGGTCGGTNGCCTTGGTGCCGCAAGATCCGGTGATCTTCGCCGCCTCTGCCCGCGAGAATATCCGCTTTGGCCGCCCCGACGCCACAGACGCCGAGATTGACGCCGCNGCCGAGGCCGCCGCCGCCCACGGGTTCATCAGCGCATTGCCCGACGGCTACGACAGCTATCTGGGCGAACGCGGGGTGATGCTGTCGGGCGGGCAAAAGCAGCGTATCGCCATCGCCCGCGCCATCCTGCGCGACGCGCCGGTGCTGCTGCTGGACGAAGCCACAAGCGCCTTGGATGCCGAAAGCGAACGCGCCGTGCAGGCCGCCGTGGATCGGTTGAGCGCGGACCGCACCACCCTGATCGTCGCGCACCGTCTGGCGACGGTGAAAAAGGCCGATCGCATTGTCGTGCTGGAAGCAGGGCGGATCGTCGATATGGGCACCCATGACGAGCTGGTCACCAAGGGGGGGCTCTATGCGCGCCTGGCGCGGCTGCAATTTACCGATGGGCGCGCGGACGTATAAAAAACCTTGTGAATTTCACGGTTAAATGGAAACAATCACACCCGAATGGATCCAGAAGGAGAACAACATGGGTTTGTGGAGTTTCGTAAAAGACGCCGGCAANAAAGTATTTGGCGGCGGTGATGATACCGAAGTCACCGGAGCCGCGCTTCAGGATGAATTGAAAGACCTCGGGCTTGATGCCGAAGGGCTCGATATTTCTGTCGANGGCGACAAGGTCAAGGTCTCGGGCAAGGCNGCGAGCCAAGAGATGAAAGAAAAGGTCATTCTGGCCGTGGGGAACGTCGAAGGCGTTGCCGCGGTTGAAGAAGACATGGACGGCGGCGAGGGNGACGGCACCTTCCACACCGTTGAAAAAGGCGACACGCTTTGGGCNATCGCGGCCAAGACCCTTGGCAATGGCGCGCGCTATGAAGAAATCTTTGAAGCGAATAAACCCATGCTGACCCACCCCGATAAAATCTATCCCGGTCAGATGCTGCGTATTCCTGCCAAGTAAACGCACCACACATAAGGGGTGTGCCACGCGCTTTTACCCCATAAAAGAGAGCGGCAGGCGGCGTCTGCCGCNNTTTTTNNAGCCTTCCGTTGGGTCAGTGGGCTTGAACGCAGCGTTTGAGCGCCTGCAAATGCTTGCGAAAGCTGGAATTAGCAATCATCTTTGACAACAGGGAATAACGGGATGCGGGCAAACCGCACCACNAAGGGAGGAAAATAATGTCATTTGCCGGTGTAGAAGACCGTAACGCGATCGAAGCAGAAATGCCGTGGGCAGACCGCGACGTGCCCAAAACACTTTGGAGCATGTTGAGCGAAACCGCCGGAAAGTTTCCAAGCCACGACGCAATCAGCTACCAGATTTTCTCTGGGCCGAAAGATCACGCGGANACCCTAAGCTGGTCGCAGCTGCGGGGNCAGGTGGGNCGTGCGGCCAATCTGTTCCGGTCGCTGGGTGTGGGGCCGACCGATGTGGTCGCCTATGTCCTGCCAAACTGTAACGAGACGGTCATCACGCTTCTGGGCGGTGCGGTCGCAGGGATCGCGAACCCCATCAACCCGCTNCTCGAGGCAGAGCAGATCGGATCGATCCTGCGTGAAACCAATGCCAAGGTCGTTGTGACCCTGCGGCCTTTCCCAAAGACGGATGTGGCCGAGAAAACCGCCGAGGCGGTCAAGCTGGCACCGAATGTCACGACCGTGCTCGAAGTGGACCTGTGCCGCTATCTGACCGCGCCAAAGTCGTGGATCGTGCCGCTGATCCGTCCAAAGTTGAAGGTCACCAATCAGGCGACCTACAAGAATTTCAATTCCGAAATCGCCAAGCAACCGGCCGAGCTGACATTCGACGATCCGCAAGAGGATCGCGTCGCCTTCTACTTCCACACCGGCGGGACAACGGGCATGCCGAAAGTGGCGCAGCACAAGTATTCCGGCATGGTCTATAACGGCTGGCTTGGGCACACGCTGCTGTATACGGAAAACGACAACATCATGTGTCCGCTGCCGTTGTTCCACGTNTTCGCCTGCCNCGTGATCCTTATGGCNGCGGTGAAATCCGGTGCGCATGTGGTCTTCCCGACGCCTCAGGGCTATCGCGGGGACGGGGTGTTCGACAANTTCTGGAAACTGGTCGAGCGCTGGAAAATCACTTTCATCATCACTGTCCCTACGGCGATTTCCGCCAAGATGCAGCGCCCGATCAACGCTGATATCTCGACCGTGAAAACCGCCTTCTCNGGCTCGGCACCCTTGCCGCTGGAACTGTTCCGCCGCTTTGAAAAGGCCACCGGCATCACGCTGATCGAAGGCTACGGCCTGACAGAGGCGACCTGCCTTGTGTCGTCGAACCCGACGGACGGCGTGCGCAAAGTGGGCAGTATCGGCATCACCTTCCCCTATACGGATGTGAAGATNGTCAAAAGCACCAGCGACGGGCTGGTCGAGGCAGAGGTCGACGAGATCGGCGAAATCTGTATCTCGAACCCCGGCGTCTATGCGGGCAACACCTATACCGAAGCCGATAAGAACAAGGATCTCTACTATCAGGGCACGCACCTGCGGACAGGGGATCTGGGCCGTATCGACAGCGACAAATACCTCTGGATCACGGGCCGCGCNAAAGACCTGATCATCCGTGGCGGTCACAACATCGACCCCGCCGAGATCGAAGAGGCGCTTCTGGGTCACGAGGCGGTCGCCTTTGCCGGTGCCATCGGTCAGCCCGATGCCCACGCGGGCGAGGTGCCTTGCGCCTTTGTCGAACTGGTCGCAGGTGCGTCGATCACCGAAGCNGAACTGCTGGAGTTCTGCAAAGAGCACGTGCAGGAACGCGCGGCGCAGCCCAAGCATATGACCATCATGAGCGAGCTGCCCAAAACCGCCGTCGGTAANATCTTCAAGCCCGACCTGCGCAAAAACGCGATCACGCGCGTCTATGACGAGACGTTGGAAGCCGCCGGTCTGCCCGCGCGTGTNGCCTCTGTCACCGATGACAAGAAACGCGGTCTGGTTGCGCAAATCGCCATGAACGGCGCAAGCGAGGCTGATGTCGGCGCGTCGCTGGACGTCTTTACCTTCGGTTGGGAGGCCGCGTGATCCAACCCGACTACCGCGTTCTACTGGATGAGGAAATCTGGGCCTATATGGACCGCTCGGACAGTTTCTATCCACCGGACGCGGTGTCACTCACCATCGANCAGCAGCGCGCTGTCTATAACCGGATGTGCGCTGCTTTTCACCAACCCTACCCTGATGGGGTCCGCACATGGGACGTGGCCTTCGGCGGCGTCCCATGTCGCGTTTACGAGGNCGANACATCCGNNATCACGGTCGTCTACTATCACGGCGGCGGGTTTNTTGTTGGCGGGCTCGACAGTCANGATGATGTCTGCGCCGANATTTGCGCCGCGACCGGCTACCGTGTGATCTCTGTCGACTACGCGCTCGCCCCCGAGGCCGTCTTTCCCGCTTGCTTCAACGACGCATGGGCCGCGTTTCAGGCGATTGCAGCTGCATATGACGGCGGGATTGTATTGGCGGGGGACAGTGCGGGCGGCAATCTTGCTGCTGCCGTTGNCCATACCGCGCGAGCATCTNNTNANGGGCGCATAGCNGGTCAGGTNCTNATCTATCCCGGACTGGGCGGGGATCGCAGCAAGGGCAGCTATATCACCCACGCCAACGCGCCGCAGCTGACGGTTGCGGATATGGAGTTTTACCAGCAGGTGCGATCCGGTGGGGCACCGCCTGTGGACGATCCACGCTACGCCCCGCTGCACGATACCGACTTTACNNACCTGCCGCCNACGGTGATCCTCACGGTCGCCTGTGACCCGCTGTCGAGCGATGGGGAAGCCTATGCCGCCGCGATCAACGGGGCNGGCGGGCAGGCCCATTGGCACGAGGCCGCGGGCCTTGTCCACGGCTGTCTGCGCGCGCGGGTGATGTCACGCAAGGCGGCGGCGTTCTTTGANCAGGTGACAGCGGCGATCGGNGCTGTCGGGGCAGGGNANTGGCCTGCGATCAGCACTGCCTAAGAATCCAGCACGGGCTAAGAAACGGCATCATTTCANGAAAGACTGNGCCTTCATNGTATCNGCNACNGGCGCACCCAGACGGCCAAGGATCGTCGGCGCGAGCTGCAGCTGGTCGATCACCGTATCTTCGGACGGCCCTTCGGCATCGCCAAAGTAATACAGCGCGGTTTCCTGCTGNAANGCACTGCGTCCGCCGTGNTGNCCGCGTTCGTCCTGCCCGTGATCNGCTGTGACGATCACCTCATACCCCANGGCGCGCCATTTCGGGATGAAGGGGGCCAGCATCTCGTCCATGACGGCGCAGGCGTGGTCCATTTCCTGACAGTCGTGGAANAANCGATGCCCCATGCTGTCNAGCGTGCAGGTGTGCANCATCCCGTAGTTCAGCCCGAACCGCAGCGCCAGATTGGTGAGAGAGCCAAACAGATCCACATCCGAAGGGGTCATCTGGTTCACCAGCCCGTAGCCGGTCATCGTGTGAAACCGCCCGTGGTTGATCGTGTCGCTNTCGGGTTCNTCNTATTCCACNTCGCGCACATAGTCGAAGGGGTGGCGGTTGAAGAATTGCGACCAGAAAGAATGGGCCACGGCCCCTGTNACGCCGCCCGCCGCACGGGTCTGGGCGAAGACATCCTTGTGCTTTANCCGGAACACATTGCCGTTGCCGGTACAGCCATGTTCAGCCGGTGCCACACCCGTGTGTATCGAGGCATAGCAGGAGGCAGAGATCGACGGCAGCACCGCACGCTGNGTCCAGACCCGCGCCTCGCCACTNTCGACCCAGCCTTCCAGATTGCCGAACAGCCGACGGAAATTGCGGTAGGGCACACCGTCGAGGATGATCAAAAGCAGCTTGTTCTTCATGTCGATACCTCTTCGGCGGGCCACAGNNCTTGTATTTGTCCGATACAANCCGCNNCGTTGCCCACAGGCNTAATTGCCAGCACTTTCCATTTTGCGATGTGCGATGGTTTCTTCCAGCCAGCCGATCTTCATCTCGGGGACAGAGCTCAGCAGCAGGTCGGTATAATCGTCAAAGGGCGGTGACAGNACCTGACTTTTGGTGCCATACCGCACNACTTCGCCCTGATACATCACAGCGATACTGTCNGCGATGGCTTTTACCGTCGCCAGATCGTGGGTGATGAACAGATAGGCGACATCCTCGATCTTTTGCAGGTTCAACAGCAGCTTGAGGATGCCATCTGCCACCAGCGGGTCAAGCGCGCTTGTCACCTCGTCGCAGATGATCAGCTTGGGCTTGGCGGCCAGCGCACGGGCGATGCAGACACGTTGTTTCTGCCCGCCCGACAGCTCTGCNGGATAGCGGTCCTGAAACCCGTCGCCCAATTCGATCTCGTCCAGCAGTTCCTGAATGCGCTTCTGCTTTGCCTTGCCTTTCAGCCCGAAATAAAACTCGAGCGGGCGNCCGATGATGGTGCCCACGGTCTGGCGCGGGTTCATCGCGGTATCGGCCATCTGGTAGATCATCTGCATCTCGCGCAGGTCTTCGATGGGGCGTTGCGCCAGGGCGGGGGCAAGCTCGCGCCCGTCAAAGGTGATCGTCCCGTCGCTTGGGGGCAGCAGGCCNGTGATCACGCGGGCCAGCGTGGATTTGCCCGAGCCGGATTCCCCCACGACAGCCAATGTCTGGCCCGGGTGAATATCGACGTTGATCTTCTTGAGNACGTCAAAATCCGTGCCGGCATAGCGGGCGGTGACGTTTTCGACCCGTAGAACAGGGGTATCNGTCGGCGTNTTTTCCTCGTGGCGGATCGACCGGACNGAAACCAGCGCNTTGGTGTAGTCTTCCTTGGGNGCGTTGATGATCTGNTCAACGGTGCCGTATTCGACCATATCCCCTTGTTGCAGCACCATAATATGATCGCTGACCTGNGCCACAACCGCGAGGTCATGGGTGATATAGAGCGCGGCAACGCCGGTGGCGGCGATGGCTTCTTTGATGGCGGCCAGCACGTCGATCTGCGTGGTCACATCCAGTGCCGTGGTGGGTTCGTCAAAGACCACCAGATCGGGCTGCGGACACAGTGCCAGCGCGGTCATGCAGCGCTGCAACTGCCCGCCAGACACCTGGTGCGGGTAGCGGTTACCGATGGTTTCAGGGTCCGGCAGACCAAGCTTGCGGAACAGNTCAACCGCGCGTTCCTCGGCCTCGGCCTTGGTAAACTTTTTCTGATAGATCGCGGCTTCGGTCACCTGATCCATGATCTTTTTCGCGGGGTTGAAAGACGCCGCCGCGGATTGCGAGACATAGGTCACCTCGGCGCCGCGCAGGCGGCGCACGGCGCGCAGACGCTCCTTGAGGATGTCGCGCCCGTTGACCCAAACCTCGCCGCCGGTGATCTCTACCCCGCCGCGGCCATAGGCCATCGCGGCCAGCCCGATGGTGGATTTGCCCGCGCCGGATTCCCCGATCAGCCCCAGCACCTTGCCGGGTTGCAGATCAAAGTCGACACCGTGCACGATTTTGATATCAATCGGCTTTTCGCCGGGCGGATAGGCGGTCGCGCCGATTTTCAGGCCGCGTACCTTGAGAAGTGGCTCGGTCATCCGCGGCCCCCTTTCAGCGATGTGGTGCGGTTCAAAATCCAGTCCGCAACAAGGTTGATAGAGATGCAAAGCGTGGCGATGGCATAGGCCGGATAGAGCGCCGCCTGAATACCATAGTTGATGCCTTCCTTATTCTCTTTCACGATACCGCCCCAGTCAGCTTGAGGCGGCTGTACGCCCAGACCCAGAAACGACAGCGTCGACACAAAGAGCACCGCAAAGATAAACCGCAAACCCATCTCGGCAATCAGCGGCGACAGCGCGTTCGGCAGGGTTTCACGGAAAATGATCCAGCCGATCTTCTCGCCGCGCAGGCGGGCGGCCTCGACATAGTCCATCACGGTGATGTCCACGGCCACGGCGCGCGCCAGACGGTAGACACGGGTGCTGTCCAGCAGACCCATCAGGATAATCAGGATCGGCACGGTGGTCGGCATCACCGACAGCACGACAAGCGCAAAGATCAGCGACGGGATCGACATGATCAGATCGACAAAGCGCGAAATGGCTTGGTCCACCCAACCGCCGGAGACGGCTGCGAAGAAGCCCAGAATGGACCCCAGCGTAAAGCTGAGGATGGTGGCTGCAGTGGCGATAAAGATCGTGGTGCGCCCACCGTAGATCATACGCGACAGCAGATCACGCCCGATGCTGTCGGTACCCAGCAGGAACTCCGACGACGAAGGCTCCCACACGTCGCCGACGATTTCAGCCATGCCATAGGGGGCGAGCCAAGGGGCAAAGACGGCCATGATGAAATAGACGCTGGTAAAGAACAGGCCGATCATGGCGGAGATTGGAATGTTTTTCATGGGTTCGCTCCCAAACAAATGAATGGGTCAACGTCAGGTGGCGATACGGGCCTGCGGCAGGGGGTCGCGTTGATGCGAAGCTGAACTGCGGCCCCGTGCGTCGCGCATTGCCTCGGGGGGAGATGCGCGGCGCTCATTTGGGATGCCTCAGGCGCGGGTTGGCAAGGATCGACACGATGTCGGCCACAAGGTTCAACCCGATATAAACGGCGGCAAAGATCAGACCGCAGGCTTGCACCACGGGCACGTCGCGCTTGCTGACGTGATCGACCAGATATTGCCCCATGCCGGGATAGGCAAAGACGACCTCTACCACCACGACGCCGACGACCAGATAGGCGAGGTTCAGCATCACCACATTGACGATCGGGGCGATGGCGTTGGGGAAGGCGTGCTTGCGGATAATCTTCAGCATGCCCAAGCCTTTAAGCTCGGCTGTTTCGATATAGGCCGATTGCATCACGTTCAGGATCGCGGCGCGGGTCATGCGCATCATATGCGCCAATACGACCAGCGTCAGCACCATCACCGGAATGGCAATCGCGTTCAGCTTGGCCCCGAGGCTCATGCTGTCGTTGATGATCGCCACCGACGGAAACAGCCGCCATTTGATCGCCACCCAATAGATCAGCACATAGCCGATCATGAATTCCGGGATGGAAATCGTGGTCAGCGTGACGGCCGAAATCAGCTTGTCGGGCCAGCGGTCTTTGTAGCGCACGGCCAGCAGGCCCAGAAAGATCGCCAGCGGCACAGAGATTGCAGCTGCCCAGAAGGCGAGGAAAAGCGTGTTCTTCAGACGCCCGCCAAGGCTTTCTGCGATGTCGCGGCCATTGGTCAGCGCGGTGCCCAAGTCTCCTTGAAGCACGCCGCCCAGCCAGGCGAAATAGCGGGTCATGGCGGGATCGTTCATGCCTAGCTCTCGGCGCAGGTTCGCAAGCGCTTCGGGCGTGGCGGATTGACCTAGGATGGATTGTGCCACGTCGCCGGGCAAAATCGAGGTGCCTACGAAGATCAGGATCGACGCGGCAAAAAGGAGAAGAAGGCCCAACGCTAAGCGTTGGGCGATCAGTTTGACGATGGGATGCATAAGCTGGGTTTACCTTATGCGTCTTTGACCCAGCATTTGATCCCGGCTTTGTTGTTGGACAGTTCCGCGTTGGGATCTTCGACCCAGCCGCCGACATTGTTGGCAACACCATCCACAAAGTCGTTGAACATCGGCAGGATCAACCCGCCTTCGTCGCGGATCATCTGACCCATCTTGGAGTAGGTCTCTTTGCGCTTGGCCTCGTCCAGTTCGGCGCGGGCCGACAGCAGCATCTCGTCGAACTCGGGGCGTTTCCAGCGGGTGTCGTTCCAGTCCGCGGTCGACAGATAGGCGGTCGAATACATCTGGTCCTGTACCGGACGGCCACCCCAGTAAGAGGCGCAGAACGGCTGTTTGTTCCAGACCTCGGACCAGTAGCCATCGTTCGGCTCGCGTTTGATCTCAAGCGGGATACCGGCGGCTTTGGCGGATTCCTGGAACAGGGATGCCGCATCGACCGCACCGGGGAAGGCACCGTCTGCAACGCGCAGGATGATCGGGCTGCCATCGTGACCGGAGGCGGCGTAATGCTCTTTCGCCTTCTCGATGGAATGTTCACGCTGCGGGATCGATTCATCGAACAGCGGATAAGAGGCGTTGATCGGCATATCGTTCCCGATGGTGCCGTAGCCGCGCAGGATCTTGTCGACCATTTCCTCGCGGTTGATCGCATATTTCAGCGCCAGACGCAGGTCGTTGTTGTCGAACGGTGCGGTGTCGACATGGGCGATAAACACATAGTGGCCCCGACCGGCAACGGATTTCACCGTCAGGTTGGGCGCGCGGTCCAGCAGGGCGGCAACCTTGGGATCAACGCGGTTGATCATGTTGACCTGACCCGACTGCAGCGCCGCCGTCCGTGCGGTGGCATCGTTCAGCACCAGCACTTCGTTATAATCGGTGTGGCCGCGGTTGTCGGCGTCCCAGTAGTTTTCGTTGCGCTTGAAGCCGTGGCGCACGCCGGGCTCGTCAACTTCCAGCGTGTAAGGGCCGGTGCCGATGCCCGCGCCGGGGTTGTCCATGCCGCCATCGGGCTGGATCATCAGGTGGTAGTCGGCCAGCAGGTAGGGAAGGTCAGCGTTGCCGACGCCCAGTTCAACGATGAAGTTGTCGCCATCGACCTTCATGTTCTCGATACCGCGCATGATGCCCAAGGCACCGGATTGGCTGTTTTCATCCGAATGGCGCTGCATGGTTTTCAGCACGTCTTCGGGTGTCATTTCCTTGCCGTTGTGGAACTGGATGCCCTTGCGGATCTTGAACGCCCAGGTTTTCGCATCGGCCGAGGCCTCGTAGCTTTCGGCCATGCGGTTTTCGATTTCCCCGTTGGGATCGACCTCTACAAGGCTTTCGTACAGGTGGCGCAGGTTGTTCAGCGGCACTTCGGAGGCGGTCAGCGCAGGATCAAGCGTGTTGGTGGATTCACCGCCCGACGACCCGATTTTCAGTGTGCCACCGCGAATCGGTGCTTCGTGGGCTGCGGCCTGCGCGTGGTTCGCCAGCATCGAGTTGGCGACGGCGGCCGTTACGCCCAAAGCAGCGGCACGCCCGACGAATTCGCGGCGTGTCATAGTGCCCTTGGCCACTTGGCCGGTCATATGTTTCAGTTGATCATCCATGATGAGAACTCCCTGTTTTAGGTGATACTTCTGCGCATTGGTGCGCAGGTTTTTTTATTGACTGGTGGCACAACGTTAAGCATTTCGGCCCGTGTCGCAAGTGGTAATACCGGCGGCCATGTGACGAGTTTGTTACATAAAGTGTCGCTTAATGTCTTCCGTCACGTCGCGTTCATAGATCAATTTGTCGTTTTCGTACGCTTCAAGACGGGCCGTCAGATGAAAATGGGTCGCGTCCGACCACATCTGCGACCGGGTTTCTGTGCGCAGGATGATGTCGTCCCGCTCCAGCTCTTCGGTCCAGTGACAGGTGCCTTTTGCGGACAGCGGATCGTCGGGGTGAATGCGCCACACCTCCCGCGCGACAGAGCCCGCGATCAGCCCGTGATCGGCATCGCGCAGCTTGCCGAAGTCATCCTCGATGATCAGAGAGACGATGCCGGTGACGCGGTCGATCTCTTGGCGGCGAATGTGGTTTTCGGGGCGCAGGGTCTCTGTCTCCCACGGGGCGGCAGAGGTGGGCGGGGCAAAGCTGTATTCGTCCCCGCCGCTGGTCGGGCGTTGCGGCAGGTCGATCTGGCCGGACGACAGCGTGACCTCTGCCGCTTCGGGCGCAGGCCAGAGCAGGGGCCAATAGGCGGTAGAGATCGACACCCGCAGCCGGTGCCCCTTGGGGATGCGATAGGCGATGTGGTCAAGGTCCAGCGTGATGTCGGTCATGGCACCGGGCGCCATCGCCTGCGGATTTTCGGCGCTGTCGCGATGGGACAGGTTCAGCACGCCGTAGGTAATCCGGGCCGAGGCCCCATCAGGGTGGATATGGTTCAACCGCACCGCGATCTGGCCCTGTGGTTTGTCGCAGGCCAGACGCAGACGCAGACGTGGCGCGCCAAGGATATCCATCTGCTGCGTCAAGGGGCCACTGTCAAAACAGACCGATAGCGCATCGTCCTGCCTCTGGTCGCCGGGCATTTCGGGGCCAAGCCAGATCGCACAATATTCCCCGCCATCCGCGCCGCAATGCGCGGGGGAGGCGACGCTGCGGTCCAGCGGGGCCGCGGTGTCTTGCAGGCCCTCATCCGTCAGATGCAACGTCTTGACGGGCAGATGCGATGTCGCGCCTGTGGGTTCGGTGATCCAGCGGCCGGGGCGTTCATGNGTCCACGTGGCNGGGCGCATGCCGTCCATCAGATANGCNCGATAATCGGGNTCGNCNTCGACGCCCGTGTCGATCCCCTTGAGCCACCNATCCCACCAGCGCAGCGCCTCTTGCAGAAAGCCGATACGGGGTTCNGGGATGGCGAAATGCGGGTATTTATGCACCCANGGNCCAACGATCCCCTTNGCACCGGGCAAGGCTTCAACCAACTGCGGGACCGCGTTCTTGTAGGAATCGCCCCAGCCGCCAATCGCCAGCACTTTGGCCTTGAGCGCGCTATACTCCTCGATCACCGACCCTTGCTTCCAATAGGCGTCGCGTGATTGGTGGCGCAGCCAAAGCGCGGGNAGAAACGGTTCTGCCTCTAGCCGCTCCAGCCACATTTCGCGCCAGTCNGGGCGCAAGGCGGGATCGGGCGCGCGGCTGGAATAGGCCCACATCGTCGCCCCCCAGCCAAGGTTCTCGTTCAACAGGCACCCGCCCTTNTAGTGGATGTCATCGGCAAAGCGGTCGACGGTGGAACATAGCGTTATCACCGCCTTAAGCGGCTCTGGCGCATGGGCNGCGACCTGCAGCCCGTTAAANCCGCCCCAGCTGATGCCCATCATGCCCACCGTCCCNCTGCACCANGGTTGCGCGGCAAGCCAGTTGATCACCTCTATNCAGTCGGCCTGTTCNTGNGGNGTGTATTCATCCTCCATCACGCCATAGCTNTCGCCATTGCCNCGCATATCGACCCGCACGCAGGCATATCCGCGTTCGGCAAACCAAGGGTGGGTCAGCGCATCCCGTGCGGTGGTGCCGTCNCGTTTGCGGTAGGGNAGGTATTCCAGAATCACGGGCACNGGNGCGGTATCGGAATTTTCAGGCCGCCAGACTCGAGCGGAAAGCCGGCATCCATCCGAGAGGGTGATGCCCATGTCGGGGTCTTCGATCAGTGATAGCGGGGTGTTCTGGGCGGTATCCATGCCGCAAAGGTCAGGGGGGAGCCCAGTATTGTCAACCGTTTGCACGGGCTTGCGGTGTGGCACCCATGGGGATTTTTCCTGAGTGAAATGAGGTGGTTAATTATCTGGCAACGTTAACTATTATTAACGCTTTCCCGCANTAGTNGAAACTGTGGCCGTGTTGCACTGTTGAAATAAGGCAAGAATGTGGCGTTCCACTTTAACCTTGGCTTTTATGTGTCTAAGCGGCTACCTTCTGCCTCAATAATACGTTTCGTTTTTTACGACGGACATAATCAGGCGGCTGCACGATGCGATCAACGCGTTGGCGGTCATAAAATTTCTCAGGTGTCGCGCGCAGAATGCGCACCGAGGTGGAGCAGATATTATGAAGACGATAGATTTCGTCGTTCGCGATCAAGCGGGCGCATTGCAGCGTGGCACGGTTGCGGAAAACGCAAACTTCCATGTTATCCAAGCGACATCAGGTCAGGAAATCTCGCTGAACCTNCGTCAGACCGATTTNCAATCGCANCAGCGNTCGGGCAACGATCTTGTGCTNACGCTGAATGACGGGTCGGTCATCACCATCGAGAATTACTTTAACGAAACCGGTGCCGCGAACCGCCTGTTCATTTCGTCAGATGGCTATCTGAACGAAGTCGCATTCGTCGAGGCCGAAGGNGGCGGGCTTTATGCGCAATACGGNCCGACCGAGCAGTGGGGCAAATGGAGCCCCTCTGACGATCTGATCTATCTGGGCCGCAGCGATGTGGCGTCTGTNCCGGGCGGTGTCATGCCGGGCGCGGGTGACGACGAAGTGTCGATGTTGGCAGCGCCCTTGCTGGGCGGCGTCGTTGGCGGTGGTGGTGCCGCGGCAGCAGCCGGTGCGGCGGTTGTCGGNGGNGCNGCNGTCATCNGTGGCGGCGGNGGNGGNGGCAATGGCGGCAGCCCTTCGGTCGCACCTCCGTTCGTGAATGANCCCGACGCAACCGGCACGGTCGGCGGCGACGGCGCGGTAGAGCAGGTCGTTGTCACTGGCGGCGGCGAGCCCGGNTCNGANGTCGTGGTCACCATCGGCGATAAAGAAGTCACAACNACAGTTGGNGACGACGGCACATTCGAAGCCGTGTTCGAAGGCGATAACTTCCCCGACGACGGCACCTATGAAGCCGAGGTCGTCGTGACCACGGACGGCAATGAGATCGTGCTTGACGGGCCGAGCTTNGTCATCGACACCACAGCCCCCACGGTCACCATGTCCGAAGGCACGCAGAGTGTCGGCGACTTCTTTAACGGTGANTCCTTTGCGAATGGCGTCACGCTGACCGGGAACGGTGAAGCGGGCGCGACCGTTGACGTGACCGTCGCGGATGTCACNCGCAGCACCACCGTCGGCGAAGACGGCACATGGTCCGTCACATTCGAACCCGGCACGCTGCAGGGGGGNGAATACGAGACAGAGGTGCTGATCAAGACCACCGATCAATACGGCAATACCTCCACCACCACCGAAACGCTGGTGGTNGATACCATCGCACCGACCGTCGCTGTNACATCGGGCACNCAATCCGTGGGCGACAGCTATAATGCCGCATCNTTTGGCAACGGTGTCACCCTGAACGGCACGGGTGAGCCCGGTTCAACTGTGCAGCTGACCATCGGTGGCATCACCCGCACCGCAACTGTGGGCGACAACGGCACATGGTCCGCGACATGGCAGGCGGGCACCTTGCCCGAAGGCGANTACGTCAGCGATGNCACCATCGTGACCACCGACGCTTTCGGCAACAGCTCCACCTCGACNGAGCAGCTGGTCGTCGATACCGTCTCTGAAGTCGCGATNGCNGCGGATACTGTCGAAGTTGACGGCGTGATCAACGCGGCAGAGCGTGGCGACGGCGTGACGCTGACCGGCACATCGCAGCCCGGGTCGACCGTTCAGGTCACCTTTGGGGGGGTGACCCGTGACGCGGTGGTTGACGCAAACGGCAACTGGTCCGCAGATTTCGCGGCCTCCGAAATCCCGACGGGCGAGACAACGGCGACAGTGACCGCAGTCGCGACCGATGCGGCGGGCAACACGGCCACCGCAACCGGCCAAGTCGATGTCGATACTTTGGTCAACAACCTTGCCTTCACTGGCCAGACCGGCGGCAGCGACGGGGTCGTGAACGCGGCAGAGGCGGCGCAGGGCATCGTGATGACCGGCACGGTTGAACCCGGCTCGACTGTTATGGTCCAGCTTGGCCAGGTGTCGCGTGTGGCCACGGTTGCGGCGGACGGCACATGGACCGTCAGCTTCGCACCCAGCGACATCCCCGCAGGCACCTACACCAGCACAATGACCGCCACCGCCACCGACGCGGCAGGTAACGTCGACAGCGTATCGCAGTCTGTTTCAGTCGATACCGAAGCCGGTTCGCTGACCATCAGCCCGCTGCCCGTTGAGGGCGACGACGTGGTGAACGCGGCCGAGGCAAGCGACGGTGTGGCCATCTCGGGCACCGCCGATGCGGGCGCCGTTGTGCAGGTCACGCTGGCAGGTGTCACCCATACGGTTGTGGCAAATGGCAACGGTCAGTGGACCGCCTATTACGCCGCGGGCGAGGTCGCCCAAGGCGTCTATACCGCCGACATCACCGCAACCACGACCGACGCGGCGGGCAACAGCCGCAGCGCCTCTGACAGCGTGCGCGTGGACACGCGCGTCGACAACCTGTCGCTGAACACCGTCGAAGGCGATGACATCGTGAGCGGGGCAGAGCGTCTGGCGAATGGCGGCGTTCTGGTCACCGGCACCTCTGAAATCGGCTCGTCCGTGGTCGTGTCGCTTGGCGCGGCATCGGTGAACGGCGCGGTGGATGCGAATGGCAACTGGTCCGTCACCTTTGCGCCAGGTCAAGTGCCCGAGGGCACGATCAACACCACCGTTTCGGTCAAGGCAACGGATGCCGCGGGCAACTCTGCCACGGCAAGCCACGCGGTGCTGATCGACACGGTCGTGGATCCGCTCGACATGAACCAAGCGGGCGGCAGCGACGCTGTGGTCAGCGCACGCGAAGCCCAGACGGGCATTGATCTGAACGGTCAAGTCGAGGCGGGATCTAGCGTTGTGGTCAACTTTGACGGCACCAACTACACCGCGTTTGTGGACGGTGCTGGCAACTGGTCGGTCACGATCCCGCCTTCGGAAATCCGTCAGGGCACCTATGACGCCGACATCTCTGTCACCGCCACGGACCATGTGGGCAACATCGCGTCGATCACCGACACGCTCGCAATCGATACCTATGCGCCCGAAGGCCCCGTCATCGCGTCCTATACCCGCGACGGCGACGGTATCCGTGGCATCTCGACCGAGATCAGCCCCGATACGCTTGAGGTGCATCAGGTGAACGTAGACCGCTCCATCTCGGAAGTGGAATCCACCAGCTTTGACATCGACGCCATTGGCGAGCGGAACTTCCAGTTCGAAAGCAATGTGCCAGACGGGTCCGACCTGATTGTCACGGCCACTGACGCTGCGGGAAACTTTTCCGGGACGTATCTGGCGCTGGATGATGAAGCGGCGAACACGCAGTTGAGCCTGACCAACCCGAACCTGGGAAACTACAACATCGAAACCGTTGATCTGCAGTTCGCCGAAGAGGCACATCTCACGATCACGGAAACCGCGCTGGTCAACCTGTCGAGCAACACGAACGAGCTGATCATCGACGGGCATAACGACGACACCGTGACGATCACAGGCGCGGTACGTGGCGGTTCAGAGGTGCGTGGGGATCAAACCTATGACATTTATACTCTGGGCGACGAAGCCACGCTGATGATCGACAACGATATCAACGTCATCGTCTAAAGATTGCACCGCGCCCTCTGTCCAAGGGGGCGCGGTTGGCACACGCAGGCGGCAACGACCGCAGGCGTTTCCAGAATAAAAAAACCGGCACGTTAAGGGCAGGATAATGAGGCAGAGTGTAAAACGGGCAGGGGGCATGTGCGCAGCAGCGCTGGCCCTATCCGGCTGCATGTCGGATTTCGGCAGCGGCATGATGCCCGGTGACCTGATGCAATCTGACATCGTTACCCGGTTCCGCACCCCCGATGCCTCGCAGGCGATCAAACCCACCTACGCCGAAAAAATCACCGCAGACAGCCAGATCATCCAGGGTCTGGCGCTGCGGTCTTCTGTTCTGCCCGATGACACCGTGTCGGATCAGGTGGCCTCTGCCGTGCTGGCCGCCAACAGCCGTACCGCCGAGGCAGAGCTGCGCGCCGCCACCCTCCGCTCGGAAGCCGCCAGCAAGAACTGGTTGCCCAAGATCGGGCCGCAGGTCAGCTTGACATCCTTGGGGTCGCTGGCGGCCAATCTGGTGGTGGATCAGGTGCTGTTTGACAATGGCCGCCGAGCGGGTGAACGCGCCTTTGCCGTGGCCGATGTCGAGGTCGCTGCCGTGTCGCTGGCGCAAGATACGAACGACCGCGTGGCGACCGCGCTGAAGCTCTACACCAATGCGATCGAGGCGCGCGATACCGCCGCGCTGAACCGTGTCGCGCTTAAGGATATGACGCATTTCGAATGGGTGATGCAGGAACGGGTCAAAGGCGGCGTGTCCGATGTGTCCGACCTGACGATCCTGCGCCAGAANCTCCTTGAGATCCGCGCCACGCTTGATGCCTCCGTCGAACGCGAAGCCACGTCNATGTCCGAGCTGAACGCCATGTCGATCCGCCCGCTGGATACGCTGCACGGCTTGCCCGAAGTGCCCGTGAACAGCTTTGCCGGTGCGCCTTTGTCCGTGGTGCGTGCCGAGGCCGAAAAGACCCGCGCCATCGCCGCCGCCAAGGTGGAACGCGCCGGATTGCTGCCGGGGCTGTCGGCGGGTGCGACCATCGGTGAAGGGGGCGGCGCAGGGCTGANCCTTGAATCGGATCAGCTNCTGGGTCTGGGCACNAAAGCCTCGCTTGATGCNTCGGCCATGGCCGAGGAAACCGCGACCCGCAAGGTCCGGCAATCGGTCGAGGATGCCAACCGCGCGCTGCGCCGTCTGGAGAAACAGCTTGCCGCCAAGACTCGTCAGGCCACCGAGGCCGCGACCCTTGCGGCACAGGCCAAACGCAACCTTGACCTGTTTCAGGAACAATATGACGCCGGTCAGCGTCAGGTCATGGATGTNGTCGGCGTCTACGANACCTATTCGCNTCAGCAGCAGTCGCAGATCAGCCTCAAGTACGAGGCCGTNCGTCTGAAGATCGAGATGGCGCAGATACAGGGCGTGTTGGCGGACGGGAGCGCGATTTGACCCAGAAGCCGACCTTTACGCTGACAATCACCAACGGCAATCAGGGTCGGATGGCGGCGGCGGATGCAGCCCGGCCCAAGGCAGAGAACGCCAACCGCCCCGAAGACCGTCTGATGGCGCGGNCCAAACTGGCCGCGACCTATGCCGGANTGCTGGGCGTCACCACCGCGCCACGCGACATCTTTGANATCGTCGCCACGGCCCCCTTGCAGGGCAATGATCCGCAGGNAGAGGCCGAAGCACTGGCCCGCGGGATGGAAAGCGCNGGGCTGGTGACACAAGTCAGCCGGGCGCGGGGGATATCGAAAGATATGTGGCCTGCGCTGGCCTATATGACCTCGGGGCAGGTCTTGCTTGTCATGGGGCAGCAGCGTGGCGATCTGATCNTGTATGACACNACNTGCACCGACAATCGCGCGATGGTGCCGATCAGCGANTTCAAACCCTTCTTTGCGGGGCTGATNCTGCGGGCCGAAGCCTCCCTGAAAACGGTGGCCGAAACCCATAAGACCGATGGCGCGCCTGCGCATTGGTTCTGGGGGCAGTTTCCGCGCTTTCGNCGCCAGCTGATAGAGGTCGCGACGGGGTCNTTNGTGGCCAACCTGCTGGCCGTCGCTGTGGCGCTGTTTTCCTTGCAGGTCTATGACCGCGTGATCCCGCATCAGTCCGAAGCGACGCTTTGGGTGCTCGCCGCCGGTGCGGGGCTCGCGTTGCTGATGGAAGCTTTCCTNAAGATGGCGCGGGCGCGTCTGATGGATGGGGCAGGGCGGCAGATNGAGCTGTCGGTGCAGGACATCCTGATGCGCCGGNTGCTGGGGATGCGGTCCGACACGCGCGGCCAAGCCCCGAACCAGCTGTTTTCCGCGATGCGNGAATTCGGGTCGGTGCGTGAATTCTTTACCGCGTCGACCATTGGCACGATCGCGGATATNCCCTTTATCTTCGTGTTCCTCTTCCTCGTGGCCAGCATNGCGGGGAATGTCGTCTGGGTGCTGGTGCTTGGCGGTATCCTGATGCTTGTGCCGGGGTTCTTTCTGCAAAAGAAAGCGATCCAACTGACGCAGGAGACCCAAGGCGCGTCGACCAAATCCTCGCGGCTGCTGCACGAGGCGATATTCGAGCTTGATACGGTCAAGACCCAAAGNGCAGAGGACCGCGTGCTGCGCCTGTGGACCGAGCTGAACACCCTGTCGTCCGTCAAATCGTCAGAACAACGCAAGCTCGCGTCCTTCCTCACGTTCTGGAGCCAAGGGGTCCAGCAGGCCACCTATGTCGCGGCGGTCATCGTGGGCACCTATCTGGTGTTTGCGGGGGAATTTACCGTGGGGTCGATCATCGCGGTCGGTATCCTGACGGGCCGGACGCTGGGGCCGCTGACGCAGCTGTCGGGCACGATGGCGCGGTGGGGCAATGTCAAAGGCGCGCTTGACGGGCTNGACGCGATTGTCGCCGCGCCGCAGGACACCGCAGAGGNGCGCACCTATCTGCGCCGTGAAAAGCTGAAAGGCCAGTTCGANCTGCGCGANGTGATCTTCCGCTACGAAGATGACGGCGCACCGACGGTGGACATCAAAGCCATGTTGATCCAGCCGGGGCAGCATGTCGCCGTGCTGGGGGCCAATGGATCGGGCAAATCGACACTGCTGAAGATGCTCAGCGGGCTTTATGCCCCGACCGAAGGGCGCATTCTGGTGGACGGCACAGAGCTGGGCCAGATCGAGCCGCGCGACCTGCGCCGGCTGATCGGCTATCTGGGACAGGACGTGCGCCTGTTCTCGGGCACGCTGCGCGACAACCTGAACCTCACCATGCTGGAACGCGACGACGACCGCCTTCACGCAGCCCTTGATTTCGCAGGGCTGGGGCCGTTCGTGCGCAACCACCACAAGGGGCTGGACCTAGAGATCAAGGACGCGGGCGCGGGCCTGTCCATCGGGCAGCGTCAATCCATCGGCTGGGCGCGCCTGTGGTTGCAGGATCCGGCGATCTGCCTGCTGGACGAACCCACAGCCGCGTTGGACCAAAGGTTGGAGGCAACGCTGGTCTCGCGGTTGCAAAGCTGGATGGCGGGGCGCACCGCGATCATCGCAACCCACCGCGCCCCGATCCTTGCGCTGACCGAACGCACGCTGGTGCTGCAGGATGGCCGCATGACCATCGACGGGCCCAAGGAAAAAGTGCTTGCCCATCTGGCGGGACAGAAGGGGCACGTCGCATGAGCAGTCTCAGCACCACGCCACTGGGCGCGCAGATGACGGGGCAGATGCGCGGACCGTCCATGGTGATCTGGCTTTGCGGCGCGTCGGTGCTGGTCTTCCTGCTGTGGGCTGCCTTTGCATGGGTCGATGAAATCGTGCGTGCCGAAGGATCGATGATTTCCAGCTCGCGACCCCAGATCATCCAGAACCTTGAAGGTGGTATTCTGGCAGAACTCGCCGTGGGCGAGGGCGATCATGTGGAGAAGGGCGACGTGTTGGCCCGTCTGCATGGCACCCAGTTCCAATCCGCAGTGGACGACCTGCGCGACCAGATCAGCGCCTTTGAAATACGCCGTCTGCGCCTGGAGGCAGAGCTGGCCGGACAGTACGACTTTGAAGTGCCCGACGCCTATGCCACGCGCACGCCCGATATCGTCGCCTCTGAGCGGGCATTGCTGAAAGCGCGGCAATCGGACTTTGTCTCGCGCTCCGAAGGGGCGGGGCGGGTGCTGACCGAGGCGTTGAAAGAGCGTGAGCTGCTTGAGAATATGCTCAAGAAAAAGATCGTTTCGCTGATCGAGGTGACGCGCGCGCGCAAGACCCATGCGGATGCGCGGATCAAGCTGGACGAGATCGTCACCGGCACAGAACTGGAGCGTGCGCAGGAATATTCCGATGTGCTCAAAGAACTGGCGACGCTGAAACAGAACCTCAAGGCGAGCACGGACCAGTTGAACCGCACCGTCCTGGTCAGCCCCCTGCGCGGCATCGTCAACAACCTGAGCGTGACCACCATCGGCGGCGTCGTACGACCGGGCGAGGAGATTTTGCAGATCATCCCGTTGGACGAAGAGCTTTTCGTCGAGGCCCGCGTCAAGCCCGAAGACATCGCCGGCGTGCGCCCCGGGCAAGAGGCGACGGTCAAGCTGTCGGCCTATGACTATACGATTTACGGCACGTTGAAGGGCACGGTCAAATTGATCTCGGCCGATACGTTCAAGGACGAACGATCCCGCGCGCCGGATGGGGATCCGCACTATAAGGTCACGTTGCAGGTGGACACAGAACACCTCACCCCGCGGCAGGCGTCTTTGCAGATCCGACCCGGCATGCAGGCAAGCGTGGAGTTGCACACAGGATCAAAGACGGTTTTGCAGTATCTGTTGAAGCCGCTTTACAAGTCCAAAGAGGCGTTTCGGGAGCCGTAGGCGNGNCAAGGGGGCTGTCTGCCCCCCNGACCCCCCGAGGANTTTTNNTCCATTTGGAAGATCAGGGGTTTTCTGTGTCGAGCCAGAGGGTGACGGGGCCGTCGTTGGTGAGCGCGACGGACATATCGGCNCCGAATGAACCGGTTTGGACATGAATGCCNAGGGCGTCGACGCAGGNGANGAAATCTTCGTATAGCGTTTTGGCCTGATCGGGCTTGGCGGCGCGCGAGAAACCGGGGCGGGTCCCGCGGGAGGTATCGGCGGCAAGGGTGAACTGGCTGACAATCAGCGCGCTGCCGCCCGTATCCGGCAGGCTGCGGTTCATTTTGCCAGCATCATCCTTGAACAGACGCAGCTTGGCGATCTTTTGTGCCAGTCNTCTGCGCGGTCGCATGTGTATCGTCGGGCATGGCGCAGACGAAGATCAGCAGCCCGTGTTCGATNTGACCGATGATCTGGCCGTCGACAGTGACGGAGGCGTTGCTGACGCGTTGTAGNAGTGCGCGCATATCAGGATTTCCAATCGATGATGTCTTCAGGGGTGGCCCGNTGCGTGCGGAACCGGTTGATCGGTGCCGCGTCATCCGCATAGCCAAAGGAAATCGCGCAAAGGATCAGGCGGTCTTGCGGCAGNTCGAAATGCTGTCGCACGGTGGGCGCATAGGCAGCGATGGCGGCCTGGGCGATGGTGGCCACNCCAAGCGCCGTAGCCGCCAGGGTAAAGGCCGTGACAAAGCCGCCGCTGTCCATCGCCCCGTAGGCCCCAAGCTCAGCAGGGGAGGTCACGATCGCCACATGGGGCGCGTCAAACAAGGCATAGTTCCGCATCATCTGCGCCATGCGGCCCGCATGNTCCGATTTCTCGANCCCGACGGCGTCATANAGCTGGAACCCGCAGGTCCGCCGCCGGTCGCCGTAGACGCCGCTGTAAGAGGNCGGCCAGTCCAGATCGGGGGCGGGGGGNGTGCCNTTNGCAATCTCTAGCGCCAANGCGTCGCGGAAGCGGNCGGTCGCGGCCCCTTTGGTGACGGTCAGCTGCCAAGGCTGCGCATTNCACCACGACGGCACGTGGCGCGCNGCGTCNACGATACGGGTGATGATCGCGTCGTCGACCGGATCGGGGCGAAAGGCGCGGCACGAAGAACGCGCGCGCAGGATGTCGGTGAATGTATCGATCTGNGTCATTTNTGGAGCGCCATAAAATAGCCAACGACCCCGGCGACAATCAGGCCAAGGATCACGGCAAAGGTGATTTTCACAGCGGAATAGGGGCGTTCGCCCTGTACGCTGCCTGTGCGGCCGTTGACCACAAAACGATAGGTCTTGCCGCGGTACTTGTAAGCTGCCAGCCAGACCGGCAGCAGGATATGTTTGAATGTCACATCGCTGACCTGCGTCTGGATATTGTGGATGCGCTGACGGTCGCCGCCGATATCAAAACGCACATCGCGCTGGATCATCGCGTCCATCACCTCGCGTGCCTGTGCATAGCCTTCATCAAGCGTCACCGCATAGGCTTCGGCGCGAAACCCGGCNAGGTATTCCGGGGCATAGGGTTCAAGGGCCGCCAGATCCCACGGGGCCAGCGCATCGGTGAACCTTTTGGGGAGCGATTTCGACGCCAGCACCAGCACATCATCAAAGAACCGCGCCACCCGACCCGAGGTCGCCCGCCAGCGGATTTTCGGCACCTGNTGCTGCACNCGNTTGCCGTCGCGCATGACGGTCTGGGTGACGTAATAGACCGTGCCCCTTTCGCCCGAATAGCTGGAGCGCGTGTCGGCGTCATAGGTCCAGTAGGGCACATAGATGCCTTGCATCTTGCGGCCCTTGCGCGCGTATTCCTGCAGGCCATTGGGGGCAAACCACAGGCTGCCCANCCAGTCGGTCATGGCATCGCGTGCNGTATNNTCGGTCAGGCCAAAGGGCAGCACGGCGCGGGGTTTGATNTGGCGGTTCACNCCGGTATCGATCACCACAGGGGTCGCGCAGAACGGACATTCGGTGGCGTGTTTGCCGGGGGCGAACTCTACCTGTGCGGCGCAGTTGGGGCAGGTTGTGACCCGTGTATCNTCCATCTGCGATTGGGGGAGAGCGCTGGCCAGTGCGGCCTGGAAATCCAGCTCGGCGATNGGGNTATGCAGGCCGCGCGTGCCNGAAATNTCTTCGGTATTGCCGCAGTGGTCGCAGACCAGCAGATATCTTTCGGGATCAAACCGCAGATCGGACCCGCAGGTNTCACAGGGGAACCGGTGTTCCTCGGTCGGTGTGGGGGGCAGGTCGGGGTCGTCAAAGCCGGTGCTGGCGGGCATAGAGCTGTCCTTTGGTCAGGCCTGCCCCAGACATAGGGCAGTGCGCCCCCTGCCGCCAGAGCAGGGTCACAAAAAACGGTGNAGCACTTTAGGGGCCATGATGCGCAGGGCGTTGTCGNGCAGGCGAAGGTGACGCCAGATGTGAAATGCGGCATGGGCCAGCGCGATGCCTGCAAGAGNGTAGAATTCGATGCTGTGNATCAGCCCGACGAGGTCGTTGGCGCGCGGCATATCAAGGGGCACGGCAATCGGGACNATCCCNCCGGCCCAAAGCTGCACGGTNGANGTCACCCCGATCAGCAGCCCTGTNAGNGCGACGCCAAAGATACCCCAGATCANNGTCTTNTGCAGCNCCGGATGCAGCCAACGGGCCCAGCCCCGAAGCTTGGGGCCGGGGCGCCCCAGCAGGCCGCGCTGCATGTANGACACCCACCACAGCAGGGCCGCGCTGACAAAGACCAAGCCCATGACCGAATGGAACCGCACCGCCGCAGGCCCGATCCGCGCCACATCCGCCGGCTGCACCAGCAGGAACCAGATAAACAGCGGCACCATGCCCCAATGCAAAAGCTTCATCAGGGTCCGACGGTGGGGCAGCAAGGGGCGACGGCGCGGGGTCATAGCCTAGACACGCGCCTTGCCCGTTCCAAGTTTCACAGAGCCTTACGCAGGNGGCGGCGGGGGCGGCAGCACGGTAAAGAGCTGCGCCAGCTCGGCCACATCGTCTGCTTTCAGCCAGCCATCCTGACCGGGGGTCCAGACATAGGTNTCGCGGGTNANCCCGCCATCCGTGGCCATGCGGCCCAATGCGGCCTTTGAAAACGGGCCCTTGGTCTGGCCGTTCTCTGCNAGATGCCAGACCTTTTCAGGNTGCGGCGGGGGCGGGGGCGTCTGTGCAGCGGGGGCCGCAGCCGCGGGGCGCGGGCCCCACGGGCCTGCCTGCGCGGCNGCGGCCTGGCCCATCTGCATGCCCAATCCGGCNCCCAGACCGGTCTGCATTGCTGCGCCGGCGGCGCCCTCGCGGCCCAATGCCTCTGCCGCCTGGAACTGCGTGAACTTGTTCAAATCCCCGATCACCCCCATCGACGACCGTTTGTCCATCACCTCCTCCACGGCGGGGGGGAGCGAGATGTTTTCGATATAAAGTTCGGGGATGGTCAGCCCGTATTCTGCAATGGTGGCCGAGATTTCGGTGCTCACCAGTTTGCCNAGNTCACGGGTGTTGGCGGCCATATCCATGACCGGAATATTGGACAGCGCGATGCTGCGCGAGAATTCCTGCACGATGATATTGCGGATCTGATAGCTGATCTCGTCCATGGTGAATTCACCATCGGTGCCNACGATTTCGGTCAGGAACCGCGCGGGNTCCGACACTTTGACAGAGTAGGTACCATATGAACGCAGGCGCACGGGGCCGAACTCGGGGTCGCGCACGATGATCGGGTTCTTGGTGCCCCATTTCAGATCGTTGAAACGGGTGGTGTTGACGAAATAGATCTCGGATTTGAAGGGGCTTTTGAAGCCGTGATCCCAATGCTGCAGCGATGTCATGATCGGCATGTTGTTGGTTTCAAGCATATAAAGGCCGGGCGTGAACACATCGGCCAGTTGACCTTCGTGGACAAAGACCGCCGCTTGCCCTTCGCGGACCGTCAGCTTGGCCCCGTATTTGATCTCGTGGCCTTCGCGCTCGAACCGGGACACCATCGTGTCGCGGGTGTCGTCCGTCCAATGGATAACGTCGATGAATTGGCCAGAGAGAAAATCGAGAATACCCATGTCTTGGTCCTTTCGGGGGAGGTCGGTGGCGGGTTAAACGGGCCCGCCGATCAGTTCGAACGCGATCTTGCGGGCCACGGGGGTTGCCTCTTCGGCGGTCATGCCGGCGTGCAAGCGCGGNTCATAGAGCATTTTCAGCAGCAGCTCGTCGTGACGGGTGAGCAGCGCGAATTCATCGTCATCATTAAAGATCGACGGGCGTGCGGTGGGGCTGTCGTTGGCAAGGCCAAGGCCCTGCGCAAGTTCTTCATGGATGCACGACAGCCGCATAAGCGAGGGGTTCTCGGCACGGATGACGGCGACGGCAGCGGTATAGGTGCTGGGGTCCGCGCCACCGGCATAGGCGGCGACGATGCAATAGGTATCGCGGCGCAGATCGCTGAGCGCGGCAAGGCTTTCGGCGGTCACACCGGGGATGCGTTCGGCGGCTTGGGCNAGGGCGGCGGGGCGGTCATCCTCGCCCGCGATGATCACCATAAAGTTCGGCTTGCCGCCCACGGTGATGGAATGCTGCGTCGTGGCGGCGAGGCGGGTGGCATAGTCGCGGATCGAGGCCGCATCGCGGTCNCGCTCGGACGGGGGAACGCTGTCGCCAAAGACGACCTCCATCCGGACGGGGCGTTCCCAGCGGCGCATGGGGGTCTTATCGCCGCGTCCGGTCAGGGTGGCGTTATATTCGTTGTAAAAAGCGATCTGTTCAAAGTTGCGCACCAGCATGTCGGCGGTAAAGGGCGTGTCCTGCCCNCCACCATCCCGGCGCAGCAANCCNTGGCTCAACTGGGCCTGCTGNACCTGGTTGAAATAGCTGCGCAGCTTGGCGCTTTTTTGCGACGTNGGCTTGGCCACCACGGGGGGCGGGGCCGGCGGNGTGTCGGGGCGCGCGATGGGTTTCAGCGTCGGTTCNACAGGGGGCTGCGGGGTGCAGGCGGCCAGCGCGGCGACCACAGCCGCCGTGCCGATCCATCCTGTTCGCCCCAACCGTTGCCATACCATATCGCGCGCTCCAGGTTGTGACGGGGTTATGCCGCAGGGGACGCGGGCTTGGCCGCTTTGGCAGAGGCCAGCGTGTCGCGCAGATTGGCCTCCATCTCTTGCAGGTCTTTCTCGGCAGAGGCACGGCGCGCCTTGCCTTCGTCGGCGATCTGCAGCGATTCCTGAATGGTCCCGATCAGGTCGGCATTGGCCTGTTTGACGGCCTCGATGTCGAAGACGCCGCGTTCCATCTCGGTCCGGATNACCTTGTTGCTTTCGCGCAGGTTCTGCGCGTTAGAGGTCAGCAGCTCGTTCGTCAGGTCATTGGCGTCACGCACGGCGGCGGCGGCTTCGACGCTGCGCTGGATGGTGACCGCCTGCGCCAGCTGGGTTTCCCACAGCGGCACGGTGTTCACGAGGGTCGAGTTGATCTTGGTCACCAGCGACTTGTCGTTTTCCTGCACCAAGCGGATCGAGGGGAGCGATTGCATCGTCACCTGACGGGTCAGTTTCAGGTCATGCACACGGCGTTCCAGATCGTCCCGCGCGGCGCGGATGTCGCGCAGTTCCTGNGCGACCATGACCTGATCCGCCTCTGGTGCGGCGTCGACCTCTGCCTGTTTGGCGGGGATTGTGGTCGCGTCNANCTCTGCCAGCTTGGCCTCGCCNGCGGCGATATAAAGCGCGAGCTCATCATAGAACTGCAGCGTCTTTTCGTACAGCATATCAAGGGATTTGATATCCTTGAGCAGGGTATGTTCNTGGGTCAGCAGCTCGTCCGTGACGCGGTCGATCTGACCCTGTANCTTTTCGAACTTGGCGGTGAATTTGGCAAAGGGGGCCGCGCGGCCCAAAAGGCGNTCCCACCAGCTGCGNTCACGGCGCACGTCCAGCTCGGACACGGAAAAGCCGCGGATGGTTGTNACGATCGTGCGCAGGCTGTCACCGGCAGGGCCCACATCCTTGTTGCGCACGTCCTGCAACATCGCCTGACTGATCTCCTGCAGCTCGGCCTGAGCGCCGGACCCGAAACCGATGATCGACTGCGTGTCGCCCATGTCGATCTCTGCCATGCGGCTTTTGATCTCTGCCGATTGTGGCGCATCGGCTTTCTCAAGCGAGACGACGGCATCCGCAGGGGCGGGGTCGGGCAGGATCTGCGCGTTGACCTCTTCCACCANCGCTACGGATTGGGTCGCTTTGTCACGAACGGTATCAGACATGTTTCAAGTATTCCTATGCTCTTGGGGCGGGGCGCGTCAGTCGAGACGCACGCCTTCTCGGGAAAGCCGCTCGCGCAGCACGTCGATTTCGATGTTCAGGTCGGTCTTGTCTTCCAATAGCGATTTTTGGGTGCGCGCGGCAAAGTTTTTGTCCAGATCATCNAGCAAAGCCAGATAATCGGCGCGTGCCTGCGCATCGCCGGTGCTGGCGTAGATATCCGCAAACTTGATTGTCGCGTCACGCGCGCCCAGCAGATAGACCGACAGGTATTTACGCGCACCGGTCAGATCACGCGGATCATCCTGCACNGTGCGGATCAGNGTGCGNGCGGTGTCCTGAAACNGCGCCAGCCGGTCGCGCGCCTTGCGATCGCCCGCGCGTGCAATGGCGGTGTTCATNGCGGNAAGGTGTTTTTCCGCCTCGTCCACGACACGGGCNACGCGGTCTTTCTGGAAGCTGTCCACGCCCTCCATCCCTTTGGATGTCAGCGGATCGATGCCAAAGGCCGACACATGCAGCCCCATCGCGGCCAGCGCATAAAGCACAGGGGCCGCCAGTCCGGGGTCATTCTTATAGGCNGCAAGCGCCACGCCGGCACCGGTCAGAAGGCTGGCGATGATCTTGCGCGGCAGGGCGGGNCGTTCGGCAACCTTGCGCGCGGTATAGGCGGCTTCGGCTTTCAGCCCCTCGCGCAGCATCCATGCGGCACCGGTCAGCGTCGCCGCCGCCAGCAGCCCCAATGCAAGCCCCTGCGCCCCGTCGTTCAACGACATGAACACAAGCGGAATGGCGGGGATGAACAAGATTTTGGCCCGCCCGCTTGCGGGGTCGACCTCTATCCGTTTGGCACGGGTGCCCTGCGGAGGCGGCGTGCTGCCGTTCGTGTCATGATTGCTGTATTTACCGCCAAAGCGCTGCGCCATGGATCAAAGCCCCCCGAGCCAGCCGGTAGAGACACCGAACAGCAAGACAACAAGCGCGGCATAGGTGATTTTCTGAAACGGTGTCGGTGCCATGGGGCGATAAACCTCCTGTCCATGCGCTGGTGTCGATGCACGACGGCCCGCGTCCAGAATCCTNGCGATGATTGTCACCAAAACGGCGACAAACGCAACAATCAGCGCCAGCGTGGCGACAAAGACAAGCAATCGACCCATCGGACCTTCCTTTGCACGACATATAGTCGCAGTGCCCGCCACCCGCTAGGGTCACGCACGCAAAAGTAGCGGCCAAAGGGCCGTAAACCCACAGAAATCAGGGTTTACGGGTGGATTTTACGCGGGTGCCGAACTTGCGCGGCGCGGGGTCGGACGCGGGGCGTGCGGGCTTGGACTTGCCATAGCCGGGCTTGGGCTTGCCGGGGATGGTCTTGCCTGTCGCGGTCTTGTCACCNGGTTCCTTGGGCAGNCCGGGGCGACCNGGGCCCGGCTCTCCGGGTTTGCGGGCCTTGCGCTTGATGATGCGCGCGGGCTTTTTCTTGACCGCGGTGCCGGTGGTATCGGCAATCTCGAGGCCCAGCTGGTCNCGGACCACNTTGCGCTTGAGCTCCTCGACCTCGCCGGTTTTCAGCTCGCCAAGCTGGAACGGGCCATAGCTGGTGCGGATCAGCCGGTTCACCGACAGGTTCACCGCCTCCATCGCGCGGCGGATCTCGCGGTTCTTGCCTTCGCGCAGCCCGACGGTCAGCCAGGCGTTCGCCCCTTGTTGCCGGTCCAGCGTGACCGTCATCGGCTGAAAATCCTCGCCATCNACGGTGATGCCCTTGCGCAGCGGTTCNAGCATATCGTCGGTGGGGCGGCCATTNACGCGCACGCGGTANCGGCGCAGCCAGCCGTTCGAGGGCAGTTCGAGGCGGCGCNTGACCTCGCCATCATTGGTGAGCAGCAGCAACCCTTCGGAGTTGAGATCAAGACGACCGATGCTCATGACGCGGGGCATGTCTTCGGGCAGATCGTCAAAGATCGTGCCGCGGCCCTTTTCGTCGCGGTTGGTGGTGACCAGCCCCGTGGGCTTGTGGAACAGCCAGACGCGGGGTGGTTCGGGCTCGCCCACCGGTTTGCCGTCGACGGTGATCGCGTCCGAGGGCGTCACGTTCAACGCAGGCGAATCGATCTGCGCACCGTTGACGCGCACGCGACCGGCCTCGATCATGCGTTCGGCCTCGCGGCGACTGGCGATGCCGGCACGGGACAGGACTTTGGCAATGCGGTCACCGGGAGGGGTGCCGGATTTCGGGGGCTGGGAGGGTGTATCTGCGCTCATCCTTCAGCGCTTACCCTGTTTCCCGCGCTTGCGAAAGGGCGGCGTTTGCGGGCAAGAGAGGTGTATGAGCTTTACGTCCTATATGTCCCAAGCGCTGGAAGAGGCCCGCGCCGCCGCTGCCCGTGGTGAAGTGCCCGTGGGCGCGGTCATCGTGGCGCCCGACGGACAGGTCGTCGCGCAGGCGGGCAACCGGACGCGCGAGCTGAACGATCCCACCGCCCATGCCGAGGTGCTGGCGATCCGTGCTGCCTGTGCGGCGGCGGGGTCCGAAAGGCTGGGCGGGCATGCGCTTTATGTGACGCTGGAACCCTGCGCCATGTGTGCCGCCGCGATCTCTGCCGCGCGGGTGGCACGCTTGTACTACGGCGCGTCAGACCCCAAGTCTGGCGGTGTGGCGCAGGGGGCGCGGGTGTTTTCCCACGCGCAATGTCACCACGCCCCCGACGTTTATGACGCCATCGCAGCGCCCGAAAGCGAACTCCTGCTAAAGGCGTTTTTTGCAGAGAAACGAAAAGGATAGACCCATATGGCCCAACGGGACGAGCTGAGCATTTTCGTGCGCGACGCCTTGGCTGCGGGCAAGTCACGGGCCGAGATCACAGCCGCACTGACCCATGCGGGCTGGCGCAGCGCCGAGGTGCAGGACGCGCTGAACGGCTGGGACGAGATGCCGTTCTCTCCGCCCATTCCGCGGCCTGTGGCGACGGTGTCTGCGCGGGACTTCTTTACCTATGCGCTGACGTTCTGCGTCTTGATCCTTGGCGCGTTCAATCTGGTTGTCGTATTACAGGCGCTGGTCGATGTGGTCTTTGCCACGGGCGACGGCGGCAACGACCGGTCGATCCGCTGGGGTGTTGCGGTGTTGATCGTGACCGGACCGATGTATCTGTGGCTGACCTTGCGCGAGCGGCGGAAATTGGCGCGCGACCCTGCGCTCTACCGCTCTGCGATCCGCAAATGGATGATCTACATCGGCCTGCTTTTGGCCGCGCTGACGATGTTAGGGGACTCGATTGCCACCATCTATGCGCTGCTGACCGGTGACCTGACGGCGCAATTCCTGCTCAAGGCGCTGGTGGTGCTGGTCGTCGCCGGGGGCATCTTTGCCTATTATCTGCGCGATCTGCGCGAAGAGGCCCCGGCGTGAACAAGTTGCTGCTGATTTGCATGTCTGTGCTGGTCGGCGGTGCCATCATCGGCGGCTTGGTCGTGGTGGGTGGCCCGCAGCACGCAAGGCTCGCCCAGCAGGACAGTCAGCGCCTCAGCGATCTGCGGACCTTGCACACGCATCTGATGTGCCTTGGTCACCCGCGCAAACCATTGCCGCAAGCGCTTGCGGATGACAGCTATTGTCCCGGCACGCGGTCCGGTCTGCGCGATGTGCTGACCCAAGGCGACCCTGCAACGGGCGCGCCTTACGCCTATCACCGCCTCAGCGATACCGCGTTCGAGGTCTGCGCCACACTGGCGCTTGATCCGGCAGAGGCGCGCAAAGCTGCGTTTGATCAAGACACCATCGCCCTGCGCGCCAACCACACCCTTTGTTTCATCGGGGATCGCGCCGGTTCTGTGAACTAGGCCGTTTTACAGGCTGATCGGTTTAAGCACCTCGGGCTCGATCACATCGACGCCGGGCAAGCCGTCGATCAGTACCTGTGCCGATTGTTCAAGCGCGTCGAAGGTGCGGTAGTGGCAGGGGATGACGGTCTTGAAGTCAAAATACCGTTTCGCCGCATAGGCCGCACCGGCCATATCCATAGTGAAATGGCCGCCCGCGCTCAGGATGCCGATATCGGGTTTGTGGTAGTCGCCCATCCAATCCATATCCGCCATAATATCCGTATCGCCCGAGACATAGATCGTGCGGCCTTCGCCCTTGATCATAAAGCCGATCTCGGCCCCCATATAGACAGGCCCCGCGTCCCCATCGACGGAAGAGGAATGCGACGCAGGGACCATTGCTACATCGACCTTGCCGCAGCGGATAGTGCCGCCTTTGTTGAAACCGGTGGTGTTTTCCACGCCCTGCGCGCTGAAATAGCCCATCAGTTCGACCATGCCTGCAACCGGCGCGCCGGTTTTCTCGGCCACCATCTTGAGGTCCTGGGTGTGGTCGAAATGCCCGTGGGTCACCAGGATTTGCGTCACGCCGGCCAGAGCGGCCTCGTGCTGCGCGTCGTCCAGCATCGGATTGCCGGTGAGCCAGGGGTCGATCAGCAGAATCTGATCCTCGATCTCGATGCGAAAGCTGCCGTGGCCAAGCCAGATGATATCCATTTGGGTCTCCCTTATTCCGTGTCTTTAGCGGACTGTAGCGCGTGATGCCGCTTTGGGGAGCCTCCGGCGGGAGTTTATTTGGCAAAATGAAGGATCAACCGGCGCGATTGCGGGTCAGAGGCAGCCCCCAGACTTGCGGGGGCGGGCAGGGGGCGATAAACGGCACCCAATCAGATGAAGGAGCGCCCATGTCCATTGACGAGTCCACAGCCGCACGGGTGGCGAAACTGGCCCGCATCAAGGTCGAACCCGACGCCTTGCCCGCGCTGGCGCAAGAGTTCAACAATATCCTCGGCTTTATCGAGCAGTTGAACGAAGTCGATGTCGACGGGGTAGAGCCGATGACATCGGTCACGCCTCAGGTGTTGAAAAAGCGCGAGGACGTGGTGCGCGATGGCGACCAACAGGCCAAGGTGCTGGCCAATGCGCCCGACGCGCGCGAAGGATTTTTTGCGGTTCCGAAGGTGGTTGAATAATGGCTGATCTGAATAAACTGGGCCTTGCCGATGCACGTGACGCGCTGCGCAAGGGGGATGTGACCTCGGCCGAGCTGACGGCGGCATGTCTGAGCGCGATCGAGGGCGCGGGCGCGCTGAATGCTTTTGTCCACCACACCGGTGATCTGGCGATGGATCAGGCCAAGGCAGCCGATGCGCGGATCAAATCCGGCGATGCCCCTGCCATGTGCGGTCTGCCCATCGGCATCAAGGATCTGTTCTGCACCAAAGGGGTGCCATCGCAAGCCGCGTCGCGTATTCTTGAAGGCTTCTTGCCCGAGTATGAAAGCACCGTATCGCAGAACCTGCTGGACAGCGGGGCCATCATGCTGGGCAAGCTAAACATGGATGAATTCGCGATGGGATCGTCCAATGAAACCTCCGTGTATGGCAATGCCGTCAACCCGTGGCGGCGTTCGGGCGATGAGACAGCGCTGACACCCGGCGGATCTTCGGGCGGGTCGGCGGCGGCTGTGGCAGCGGATCTTTGTCTTGCGGCCACCGGCACCGATACCGGCGGATCGATCCGCCAGCCTGCGGCCTTTACCGGCACCGTGGGGATCAAGCCAACCTACGGCCGCTGCTCCCGCTGGGGCGTCGTGGCCTTTGCCTCGTCGCTGGATCAGGCGGGCCCGATGACCAAGACCGTGCGCGATGCGGCGATCATGCTGGGTGCCATGGCGGGGTATGACCCCAAGGACAGCACCTCTGCCGAGCTGGCGGTCCCTGATTTCGAAGCCGCCTTGACCGGCGACATCCGTGGTAAAAAGATCGGCATCCCGCGGGAATACCGCATCGACGGTATCCCTGCCGAGATCGACAAGCTGTGGCAGGACGGTATCGCCATGTTGCGCGACGCCGGGGCCGAGATCGTTGATATCTCTCTTCCGCATACGAAATACGCCTTGCCTGCCTATTACGTGATCGCACCGGCGGAAGCTTCGTCGAACCTCGCCCGCTATGACGGGGTGCGCTATGGTCACCGCGCCAAGCTGGACCACGGCGACGGCATCACCGAGATGTACGAAAAGACCCGCGCCGAAGGCTTCGGGGCCGAGGTGCAGCGCCGTGTCATGGTCGGTACCTATGTGCTAAGCGCGGGCTTCTACGACGCCTACTACAACCGGGCGCGCAAGGTCCGCACGTTGATCAAGAAAGACTTCGAAGACGCCTTTGCGGCCGGTATCGACAGCATCCTGACCCCGACCACGCCCTCGGCGGCCTTCGGTCTGGGCGAGATGACGGATACGGATCCTGTGGCGATGTATCTGAACGACGTCTTCACGGTCACCGTGAACCTCGCGGGGCTGCCCGGTATCGCATTGCCCACCGGCACCAGCGAGACCGGCCTGCCGCTTGGCTTGCAGCTGATCGGCCGCCCATGGGAAGAGGCCGATCTGCTGTCTACCGCCTATGCGCTGGAGCAGGCGGCGGGCTTTGTAGCCAAGCCGCAGAAATGGTGGTAAACCCCCGCCAATAAACCAGAGCAGATAAAGCAGGTCCGATGATGATACGTTGTTCAATTGTTGCAGCCTTGGGGCTCGCCCTGGCGGCCTGCCAGCCCGTAATCCCCGACAGTGGACGGGGTGTCGGTTTTGACGGGTCGTTCGACGCCGCGCAATCCCAGCGGGATACGGCCCTGGCAGGCGGGGCGGTGGCAACGATGCCAGCACCCGCCACGGTGGACGCCACGCCGCTGGACACTGTCGATGATGGCTCCGCTGCGGCGACGGCTGCAGAAACGGCACGTATCCTGGATGCCACGCGCCCCGGTGGGCTTGGCAATGATGCCGCGACCAATTCGGGCGTAGCCCCTGTGAACGCCAGCCCATCCAACCCTGCGCCACCGGTGCTGGGGGCAGGGGGAATCTCGCAAGAGAACAACTTTGACGCCGTGGCTGATGAGCGCAGCATCGAAGGCGACGCGGCCCGCATCGCGGCCAACCGCGCGCAATACCGTGTGGTGCAACCCGAAGCCCTGCCGGACCGCGCCGATGCCGGGCCCAATATCGTGGCCTATGCTTTGCAGAACAATCACGCCGTCGGCACCCCGATTTACACCCGTCGGGGGTTCAACAAGCAGCGCAAATTCGCACGGGCCTGCGCCCAGTATTCGCACCCGGATCAGGCGCAGATCGCCTTCCTCAGTGCGGGCGGCCCTGAAAAGGACCGCTCTGGCATGGACCCTGACGGCGACGGATACGCCTGCAACTGGGACCCGAGCCCCTATCGCAAAGGGGTGCAGGGCTAGGCCCTATGGCAGACGCGCCTGACCGCTACCTTTCCCCGAACCATGGGCCGCGCCGCAACGGGTTGCGGCCCTCTTTGATCGTGCTCCACTATACCGCGATGGACAGTGCAGAAGCGGCCTGCGCACGTCTTTGTGACCCTGCGGCCGAAGTCTCCGCCCACTACCTGATCACGGGCAAGGGCGAGACTGTACCACTCGTCCCGGAAGACCAGCGTGCCTGGCATGCCGGAGCGGGGGGATGGCAGGGTCGCGATGACATCAATTCACGCTCTATCGGGATAGAGCTGGATAACCGCGGAAATCACCCCTTCTCCGAACCGCAGATGGCCACGCTTGAAACCCTGCTGCGCGGGATTATGCAGCGGTGGTCGATCCCGCCCGAAGGGGTCATCGGCCATTCGGATATGGCCCCCGGACGCAAGATCGACCCCGGACCGCGATTCGACTGGCCACGTCTGGCGCGTCAGAACCTTGCCGGCAAAGGTAGTCGGTACGCGGAAAACGCCCCCGGATCCGACCCCACGCCGGCCGCCTTTATCGCGGCGGCACATGCGGCAGGCTACACCGCCACCGATGATATTGATCTCCTGCTGCACAGCACGCGTCTGCGGTATGCCCCCTGGCGCAAGGGGCCGCTCTGCGCCGCGGATATGACCCTCGGGCATGATCTCTAGCACCACACCCTTTTCCAAATGGTTAAAATCCTCGCCGAAGGCATCGCGGCGGGTGAAACTGATTGACCCCACCTGAAGTTAAGCGCTAGGCGTGCAGCGCGCGGAAGGCTGGATGGCCGCGGCCTTGGCAACAAGGTCGAGGAAAGTCCGGACTCCCAGAAGAAACGGTGCCGGGTAACGCCCGGGCGGGGTAACCCGACGGAAAGCGCCACAGAAAACAGACCGCCGCTTCGACGGGTCGGGCAACCGATACCACCGGGGAGGTAAGGGTGAAACGGTGCGGTAAGAGCGCACCGCGGAGGTGGTAACATCTCTGGCAAGGCAAGCCCCACCGGGAGCAATGCCAAATAGGGACCGCGCGCCGCGTCTGGCAACAGGCAAGGCGGGGCCACTTCTGCCCCAGCAGGTCCGGGTTGGCAGCTGTAGCTGTGCAGGCAACTGCATGGTCAGAGGAATGGTCATCCCCTGTCGCAAGGCGGGGACAAAATCCGGCTTATAGGCCTTCCGCGCATAATCATGGTCTTTACCCCTGTTCTTCGGGGGCTTGGTCCGGAAAACTTCAATTTTTCCGGTTCGTTTGGGCCATGGGCAGGAAATAGCGGTTGACTCAGGCGCAGGCGTGACTAGAACCCAAAACTCAGGATTTCACGAGCGGTCGATCAGCGGCCTGCTCGTCGTTGCAGGAGAACGACTATGGCGAAGCCAACCACGATCAAGATCCGTCTGAACTCGTCCGCGGGCACAGGCCATTTCTACGTAACCAAGAAAAACGCACGTACCATGACCGAGAAAATGGTCATCAAAAAGTACGACCCCGTTATTCGTAAGCACGTTGAATACAAAGAAGGCAAGATCAAGTAAGATCTTACCGTCGACGCGATATGAAGGCCGCGCCTCGTGCGCGGCCTTTTGCGTTTTTCTACCTCGGACATGGGAACAGCCCCGCTGTCGCGGCTAAGTACCGGATGTGATCGCAAGGAGACGGGCAATGCCCAAAGAAGGCCATTACATCAACCGGAGCAACTGGTTGCGCGCCGCTGTACTGGGGGCGAATGACGGGATTGTTTCCATCTCTAGCCTTCTGGTCGGCGTTACCTCGGCGGGGATGGCGACCGGAAATGTCGCCCTGACCGGTTTCGCCGGATTGACCGCTGGCGCACTGTCCATGGCCGCGGGGGAGTATGTCTCTGTCTCGGCGCAGGCCGATGTGGAAGCCGCCGATCTGGAGCGTGAGCGTATCGCGCTGGAGGAAGACCCAGACTACGAGCTGGAAGAGCTTGCCGAAGGGTTGGAGAACCGCGGCGTCGATGCCGCGCTTGCCGTCAAGGTTGCCACGCAGATGACGGACCACGACGCTCTTGGTGCGCATGCGCGCGAAGAGCTCGGTATGTTTGGCCTGGCAGGGCAGGCGAATCCGCTGCAGGCCGCCGGGGCCTCCGCGCTCGCCTTCGCTCTGGGTGGGGCCTTTCCGTTGATCGCAGCACTTGTCGCCCCTGCCGGGTACGCTTTGATGGCGATTGCCGTGACCGCTGTGCTCGCTCTGGCACTGCTTGGCGGCGGCGGTGCGCGGCTTGGCGGTGCGCCCATGCGTTCGGCGATTATTCGTGCGGTGGTCTGGGGCGCGCTTGCGATGGCCGTGACCGCTGCGTTGGGGCAAGCCTTCCACGTTGCGGTTTAGCTTGGTCGGGGGTGAGCTGGCGCCTGAGCTGAGACCTTCGAAATCATCACTTCTGTGAGCATTTCGAGAGGAGGTTCGCTCCTCTGCGGGTGTGCTTTTCTGCGCGCCCGACTGGAAGACGTACAGTCGCAAGGTCGTGCCAGCACGCTTGTTGAACCGAATGTTACTGAAAAGACTGCTTAGATGGATTGCAGTTAAGCGGAAGCGTCGCGGGCAGATTAGGTAGACGGGCCGACGGTTGTGATAGCGCCTAGGGCAAAAGACAGCGCCCACCGAACAGATGTCGATGGGCGCTCGTTCTTAGGTATTTCCCCGCGTCGTGGGGCAGTCTGTTATTCGCGGTTGCCGAACAATTGCAGCAACATCATGAACATGTTGATGAAGTTCAGGTACAGGCTCAATGCGCCCATGATACCGGACTTCTGCAGCCATTCTTGGTCACCGTGATGTGCATGTGCCAAGTAAGTGTTCTTGATGTTCTGCGTGTCATAGGCGGTGAGGCCAGCGAAAATCAGAACGCCGATAGCCGAGATCGCGAACACCAGGGCGGGGGAGGCGAGGAAGATGTTCACGATCGACGCAACAACCAGGCCGATGACGCCCATGATCAGGAAGCTACCCCAGCCGGAGATGTCCTTTTTCGTGGTGTAGCCCCAAAGCGAGAGGCCCGCGAAAGCGATCGAAGTGATCAAGAAAATCTGGATGATCGAATAGCCCGTAAAGACCAGAAAGATCGAGCTGATCGAAACGCCCATGACGGCAGCGAAAACATAGAACAATGTCTGCGCAGTCGCGGCCGAGATTTTATTCATCGCGGCACCCAAGCCGAAGACAAACGCCAAAGGTGCAAACATCACAACCCATTTCAGCGGCGACATATACAGCGCGGAACCGAAGGAGGTCAGGTATTTGTCAGTGCCAATCTGCGCAACCGCGCCCGAAGGATCGGTCGTCACGGCCAGGCCGGAAATGGCCCAAGCCGCTGCAAAGGTGATCAACATGCCAATCGACATGGTGCCATACACCTTATTCATATGGGTGCGCAGCCCTTCATCGATAGCGGCGGCGCGGGATCCGGCCGCAGACCGGATGGTGTTCACGTCGGCCATGAATATCCTCCAAATAATAGACGTGTTGCAAAGTCGGTTCTCCGACCTCGGTATTGGGTCAAATATCGGCACACACGTCTTTGTTTTCAAGAGCTTTCGCATCCAATTCTAGCGCAGCGGACACTATTGGCGTTTTGCTTTGCCAAATGTGGCGCAACATAGGCATTTCTACCGTCGGAACACGCAGCCTTTCGGTTGCACATCTGCGTGTCCGTGATGAATGAGCTAAAGAAAAAATATGAAGATTTTCCTAACGCGTTTGCGAATTTTGCGTCGCGGCACTTTGCCGCGCCGTTCTCGCGGCTCTGAACGGTATTTTAAGGTTTAGACTGCAAGCCTTTTGCCCATGAAAAGGATGATTCTTCCCTGTGATATGCGCAATTGTGCCGTAACGTTTTCGTTATTAGCGCTAATCAGGCGGTATTTGGGTGCCGTGAGCAAAACATCGCGCACCCGCGCAGAATGTAGTGGCGAAGCTGAGGGACGGGGCTATCTTACTGACAAATATGGTATTCTTGAGCGTGAGAGGAGCAGGTCTCAATGTGTTGGAAATGCTGACACACAGCATTGCGGCGAATTTATGGTGCTCGGCTCAGGTAAAAAGTTTTGCGAGTTCCCGAACGCTTGCTACGTTCAATTCGCGTATAAGGGGTATTTTTCTCGCGGAAACAACGCTTGATTAAGTGCTGGCGCTGATTGGAATGATAACTGAACGTATGTCCATTTTCATTTTATTTGCGCATAGTGAGTATATTTGCAAGTAGCACGTTTTGTCGGAAATGACCACGTGAATTGGTCACTTCCTCTCCACAAATACAAGCGTCGAAATTATGGGCGCTGAGTTAGAAAGAAGATCGTGATGCCTCATAAAGTAGATGTTCATGTTGGTCAGCGAATACGGCAGCGCCGTTGGCTGACAGGCATGACACAGCAGCGCTTAGCAGAACTTGTTGGCATAAAATTCCAGCAAATCCAAAAGTATGAAACCGGTGCAAACCGTGTCAGCGCGTCCAGACTTTGGGACATCGCCTTTGCCCTGAACGTGGACGTTTCGCATTTCTTTGAAGGTCTGGAAGCCGAAAAAACGCAGCCCGAAAAAGCCTTGGACAATANCCCCGCCGATCTGAGCGGCGATAAAGAGGCGATGGATTTGATCCGCTCTTACTACGCGATCCCCGAAAACCAACGCCGCCGCCTGTTCGAACTGGCGCGTGTCCTNAGTGATGTGGCTTAACCTTTAGCGGGAAGTGTTATCTTGCAAGGATCTGGCGAAAGTGTCAGATCGGTAGCTATGATACCAAATATGCACTCCGATCCCGATATATTGCGTGTGGGCCATTTGCTGGCGGACGCCGCCCGTGCCGCGATACTTCCCCATTTTCGTCAAGCAGATCTGATTGCGGACAACAAATTCCAGTCCGGCTATGATCCCGTCACTGAAGCCGATCGTGCGGCCGAACGGGCCATGCGCGATATCTTGGCACGCGAACGCCCCAACGACGCCATCCTAGGCGAAGAATATGGNANNGCGGAAGGNACNTCCGGGCTCACCTGGGTTTTNGACCCCATTGACGGCACGCGNGGTTTTGTCTCCGGCACGCCGACCTGGGGCGTNTTGATCGCGGTCAGCAATGCGGATGGGCCGTTTTTCGGGATCATCGACCANCCCTATATTCGNGAGCGNTTTGTNGGGCACAGCGGCCAAGCCGAGGTGTCGGGCCCGTCTGGCGTTCATCCGCTACGGACACGTGGGGCGCGTGCACTGTCACAGGCGACCGTTTTCACTACTTTCCCAGAAGTCGGGACGACATCCGAAGGTGCCGCCTTTGCCGAGGTGGCGCGACATGCGCGTTTGGCGCGCTTTGGGATGGATTGCTATGCTTATGCTTTGGTGGCCTCGGGGCAGGTCGATCTGGTCATCGAAGCGGGCCTGCAACCCTATGATATTCAAGCGCCAATCGCCCTTGTCCATGCCGCCGGTGGCNTCGTTACCGACTGGGATGGCGGCCCCGCCCATCATGGGGGACGTGCCATCGCGGCGGCCAATGCCGATATTCACGCCGAAGCTTTAGAGTTTGTTAGGAATTGTCCGATATGACCGAACTGCTGATACGCAACGCTGATTATCTTTTGACGATGGATGAGACGCGGCGCGAATTGGTATCGGCTGATGTTTTGCTGCGCGATGGGGTTGTCGTGGCGGTGGGNCAAAANCTGACAACTGAAGGGGAGGTGATAGAAGCATCAGGGTGCGTTGTGACGCCAGGGTTGGTGAACACCCATCACCACCTTTATCAAAGTCTGACGCGGGCGGTGCCGGGGGGGCAGGACGCGCTGCTGTTTGGCTGGCTTAAAACGCTTTANCCGATCTGGGCGCGNTTTACGCCGGATCACATGTATGTCTCGGCTCAGGTGGGGTTGGCAGAGCTTGCCTTGTCCGGCTGCACGTTAAGCTCGGACCACCTGTATATGTATCCGAACGGCAGCCGGTTGGAGGATACGATACNCGCCGCGGCAGAGATCGGCGTGCGGTTTCAGCCCACGCGCGGCGCGATGAGCATCGGGGAAAGCGACGGTGGGNTGCCACCTGANGCTTTGGTGGAACGCGAGGCTGCGATACTGGAGGATTGCATNCGTGTGATCGANGGTTTTCATGANCCATCGGCCTCTTCCATGTGTCGGGTTGGNATCGCGCCCTGTTCGCCCTTCTCGGTAAGTCGGGACCTGATGCGGGACGCAGCGCTGTTGGCGCGGGACAAAGGCGTGATGCTGCATACGCATCTTGCCGAGAACGACGAGGATATCGCCTATTCATTGGCGCAATTCGGCTGTCGTCCGGGTCAATANGCGCAGGATCTGGGCTGGGTCGGGCCCGATGTNTGGCATGCCCATTGCGTGAAGCTCGACCCGAGCGAGATCGCGCTATTCGCGCAGACCAAGACTGGCGTTGCACATTGCCCCTGTTCGAACTGCCGCTTGGGCTCGGGGATCGCGCCCCTTCGTGCGATGCGNGATNCCGGGGTTCCCGTAGGNCTTGGGGTCGATGGATCCGCAAGCAATGACGCCGGTAATCTTGTCGCGGAGGCTCGGCAGGCGATGCTTTTGCAGCGCGTTGCTGGCGGGGCGGATGCGATGAGCGCCCGCGAAGCGCTCGAGATTGCCACGCGCGGCGGTGCAGACATCCTGGGCCGCCCCGAATGCGGGCGGATCGAGGTGGGGGCGCGTGCAGACATCGCCATCTGGGACGTGAGCGGGATTGAAAGCGCCGGGAGCTGGGATCCTGCNGCACTGTTGCTTGCGGGGCCGACAACGGTCCGCGATTTGCTTGTTGAAGGGCGCAGCGTCGTGCGGGATGGGCAGGTCGTGACCATAGATCTACCCGCGCAGATCGCGCAGCAAAACAAGCTCGCGCGGGCGCTGCGGGACGCGATATAAACACGCATAGCTCTATCTCGGGAGGAGGTAGAGGCGCGGGTAGCGCGAAGGCGGGGGGAGTTGACGGTATGAATATTCTGCGAAGGCTGGCTTTGGCCGTGGCTCTGTTGATTGCCGCGATATCGCCTTTGCGCGCCGACCCACAGGCGGTTCAGATGTTGAATGCCATGCGCGCGCAGCAGGGGGTGGCCCCGCTGTCCTATGCACCACGGCTAGAGGCCGCCGCACGGGCACATGCGCTGGACATGGCGCGGCACGGGTATTTCGCGCACACGGGGCGCGATGGGTCTGGTGTCGGCGATCGGGTGCGGGCGCAGGGCTATCGCTGGTGTTATGTGGCCGAGAATCTTGCCAAGGGGCAGGGGGATCTGACGCAGGTCATGCGGGGATGGGCGCAGTCGGCGCCGCATTACCGCAATATGATGAACCGGAATGCCACGGGTTTTGGCCTGTTTCAGGGGCCGGACCGGATTTGGGCAATGGTTCTGGCCGCACCCTGTTAGGATGGGCCCGAAGCCGTGCCGCAAGGCGCGCCTGCGGGACGCGCCGCGGGGAGTTTAAGGGCAAAATGAAGGAGGCTGGCGTCAGCCTCGGCGCACCCCGTTGACCCAGACATCGCTGATGGCGCGGTCGTCGCCCATCATGATTGTGGCGAAAAGCTGATCCCATATGCTGTGCGCATTGTCGCTGCGCTGCTTGATCGCGGGGGTGGAGGCGAGGTCGAGCACGGTGATGTCGGCCTCGAAGCCTTCGGCGAGTGTGCCGATCTTTTCGTGCAGATGCAGGCTGCGGGCAGAGCCGGCGGTGGCAAGCCACATCAACTGCGCCGCATGGGTGGGGGAGCCGCGCAGCTGGCCGATCTCATAGGCCGCAGCCATTGTGCGCAGCATCGAGAACGACGATCCGCCGCCGGTGTCCGTGGCCAAGCCAATCGGTATCTGCTGCGCGGCGATATGCGCCATGTCGAACAGTCCCGATCCGATGAAGGTGTTCGAGGTGGGACAATGCACCACCGATGCGCCGCTGTCCGCAAGTCGGTCGATCTCGCGCGGGGTCAGGTGGATGGCATGGCCAAAGACGGCGCGATCGCGCACCAGCCCGTGTTCCTCGTAGGTGTCCAGATAATCGCGGGCGTGGGGCACAAGGTCTTGGACCCAAGCAATCTCGTCGATCTGTTCGCTCAGGTGCGTCTGCATCAGGCAGTCGGGGCGCTCGGTCCAGAGCGCACCCAGGGCCGCGAGTTGCTCCGGCGTCGAGGTCGGCGTGAAACGGGGCGTAATCGCATAGCTGGCGCGGCCTTTGCCGTGCCAGCGGTCGATCAGCATCTTGCTGTCGTCATAGGCCGATTGCGCCGTATCGCGCAGCCCGTCGGGGGCGTTGCGGTCCATGCAGGTCTTGCCCGCCACGATCCGCTGACCACGCTCTGCTGCCGCGTCGAATATCGCGTCGACGCTGGTGGGGGCGATGGTGGCGAAAGAGCAGACAGTGGTCGTGCCGTTGGCCAGCGTCAGATCCAGATAGCGCCCGGCGATGTCGCGGGCATAGGCGGGGTCTGACAGGCGCATTTCCTCCGGGAAGGTATAGCTGTTGAGCCAGTCGATCAGCCGTTTGCCCCAGCTCGCGATGATGGCGGTCTGCGGATAATGCACATGGGCGTCCACAAACCCCGGGCAGATCAGCCGCTCGCCATAGTCCTGCACCGTCGCCTGCGGGTGCGCCTTGCGCAGGTCGGCGCCGCGGCCCACGGCCTTGATCTGCGCGCCTTCAATCAGCACGCCACCGTCGCTGTCGATATGAACCGTCTCCTCCCACGGGTCAGAGAGGGGATTGCCCGTAAACCGGAGCGTTTGGCCGAGGAGGAGTGTTTGTGTTTTCATGNNGCCTGTCTAACCGCAGCCCGCCGTGCCGACAATCCGATAGCGCAGGGTTCCGCGCCATTGTATCCGCGCTGTGGCACGCTTATGGTCTGCGCAAAATCGCAAGTGGGGGCAGCCATGGTTGACGACGCACAGGAACTTGAACTCTCCCCCGACGCCGAGGATGAAGGCGAGGCATATCGGCTGAACAANAAGGCCGTGGCGTCCATTCTCTATGCGGTGGAAATCGATGACGCCGCCAAGCTGACAGANCTGATGGAGCCGCTGCACGCGGCCGACATCGCCGACCTTCTGGAACAGATCAGCGCCTTTGAACGGACCAAGCTGATCCGGCTGTATGACCGCGAGTTCGATGGCGAGATTNTGTCGGAGCTCGACGAATCGATCCGCGAGGAAGTCGTTGCGATNCTGACGCCCGAGGTGCTGTCGGACGCCGTGCGCGACATGGACAGCGATGATGTTGTCGATCTGATCGAAGACCTTGANGATGCGCAGGCCGAGACCATTNTGGGGGCCCTGGAAGANGCGGACCGGGTCGCTGTCGAACAGGCGCTGACCTATCCCGAATATTCCGCTGGTCGTTTGATGCANCGCGAAGTTGTCATGGCCCCCGAACACTGGACCGTGGGCGAGGCGATCGATCACCTGCGCGCCACGCCCGAGGAAGACCTGCCGGACCAGTTCTATCACATTGTCATGGTCGATCCGCGGTTGCACCCTGTGGGCAATGTCACCCTTGGCAAGCTGATACGGTCCAAACGCGCCACCCCCATGCGCGATATTCTGGAGGATACGTTTCAGGTCATTCCCGCCCTGCGAGACGAGGGCGATGTCGCCTATGCGTTCAACCAGTATCACCTGATCTCTGCGCCCGTTGTCGATGACGAGGGGCGTTTGATCGGGGTGATCACCATTGATGACGCCATGTCGGTGCTGGACGAGGAACACGAAGAAGACATCCTGCGTCTGGCCGGTGTTGGCGAAGGGTCGCTGTCTGACCGTGTGATCGAGACAACCAAGCAGCGATTGCCCTGGCTGGCGGTGAACCTGGTGACGGCCATCGCGGCCTCTATGGTGATTTCGCAGTTCGAGGCAGCGATCGCGCAGATCGTGGCGTTGGCGGTGTTGATGCCCATCGTGGCCTCTATGGGGGGGAATGCCGGTACGCAAAGTCTGACCGTGGCCGTGCGCGCCATCGCGACCCGGGATTTGACCGGGTCGAACGTCTGGCGCGTGATCCGGCGTGAATGTCTTGTGGGGCTGGTGAATGGCCTGATTTTCGCGATCATCATGGGGATCGTCGGGATCCTGTGGTTCGGGTCACCCGCGCTTGGCTATGTGATCGCCACGGCGATGGTGATCAATATGGTCGTGGCGGGGCTTGCGGGGACGGGCATCCCGATCCTGCTGGAACGTTTCGGCGTGGATCCGGCCCTTGCCTCTGGTGCTTTTGTGACGACGGTGACGGATGTCGTGGGCTTCTTCGCCTTTCTGGGGCTGGCGGCGGCGGTCTTGCTGTGATGGATATGGCGGCGGTCAAGGCGGCAGCGCGCAAGGCGGCCTTCGCCCGTCGCAAGCCGCTGTTTGATGGTGCCAACGCCGCGCAAGCCGGCTATCTGAGCGAAGTGCTTGCGGGGTATCGCGGCGTCCCGCTGTCCGGTTTTCTGCCCATACGCACAGAGATTGACCCGCGCCCCGCCATGGCCGAGGCGTCGGCCCACGGCCCCGTGGGCGTGCCGGTGATCATGGGCGCGGCGCAGCCTTTGCGGTTTTCGCGCTGGACCCCGGATACCCCTTTGGTGGACGGTGCCTTTGGCGCTCAGATCCCCGCTGCCGAGGATTTCTTTGACCCGGAAATCGTGATCGTACCCCTGCTGGCGTTCAACCGCGCTGGCGGGCGTCTGGGGTATGGCGGCGGGTTTTATGACCGCACGCTGGAACAGCTGCGTGAGCGGCGGGCAACCTTGGCGATCGGTTTTGCCTTTGCGGGCCAAGAGGTTGACGACCTGCCGCTTGAACCCACCGACCAGCCGCTTGATCTGATCGTGACAGAGACAGGCGTGATCGAGATCGCCTAGGCGCGCCTGCACCCCGCGCGCAAAAACCGCAGCCCCGCCCCTTGCCCTCGGGCGCTGCGCAGCCTAACGCTTGGGGCATGAAAATACTCTTTCTCGGCGATGTCATGGGCCGCGCGGGCCGCCGCGCAATCAGCGAAAACCTTCCCCGTCTGCGGACGGATTGGAAGCTGGATTTTGTGGTGGTGAACGGTGAAAACGCCACCTCTGGCATGGGGCTGTCTGGCAGCCACGCCAAAACGCTGCTGGACGCAGGGGCCGATTGTCTGACCCTGGGCGACCACGCCTTTGACCAAAAAGACATGCTGAGCTTTATCGAACAGGAGCCGCGTGTCATCCGGCCGCTGAACTTTTCGAAAAATGCACCGGGCAAGGGCGCGCGACTGTTCACCGCCAAGAACGGGCGCAAGGTGCTGGTCACCCAAGCGCTTGGTCAGGTCTTTATGAAACGCCCCTTTGACGATCCGTTCTCGGCGCTTGAACCTGTGCTCAAGACCCACCCTCTGGGCGGCATGGCATCGGCGGTGATTGTGGATATGCACTGCGAGGCGACTTCGGAAAAGATGGCGATGGGGCATTGGTGTGATGGCCGCGCCAGCCTTGTTGTGGGCACGCATACCCATGTGCCCACGTCTGACGCGATGATCCTGCCGGGCGGGACGGCCTATCTGACAGATGCAGGCATGAGCGGCGATTACCATTCGGTGATCGGCATGGAGAAAACGGAGCCGTTGCGCCGCTTCATTACCGGCATGCCCAAAGACCGCTTCACCCCCGCCAACGAAGAAGCGACCCTATCCGGCGTCTATATCGAAACCGACGACCGCACCGGCAAGGCGACCCGTATCGTGCCCGTGCGTCAGGGCGGCAAGCTGCAGCAAAGCGCGCCCTGACCGCGTTGCGGCTGGCACGATCTAGACCCGTATCCGGAATAGCGCAGGGCAGGCGCATCTGACGCTTGCCCCAAGGCGACGCTTGCCGTGGACGTTGCAATCAACGACACTGCAGTCTGATTTTCATCTGCCCAAGGCCGGATATACCTGAATGGACTTTCTAAACCTGTCGGATAGCACCTCTGCCATCCTGGCATTGACCGTCGTTGTGATCATGTTCGTCATGTTCCTGCGTGAATCCCTCCCGACCGAGGTCGTGGCCCTGTCAGGGGCGGCCATCATGCTGGCGCTTGGCATCTTGCCCTATGACGATGCGCAGGCGGTGCTGCAGAACTCTGCCCCCTGGACCATTGCCGCGATGTTCATCGTGATGGGCGCGCTGGTACGCACGGGCGCGCTGGATGTGCTGACGCGCATGGCCGAACGCTATGCCAAGACGCATCCGAAAACGGCGGTGGTGGGCGTGATCGTGGCGGTTATGGCGGCCTCGGCGGTGATGAACAACACGCCCGTGGTGGTGGTGATGATTCCGGTCGTGGTGCAGCTTAGCCAGACGCTTGGCACCAAAGCCTCCAAACTGCTGATCCCGCTAAGCTATGCGGCGATCATGGGCGGCTCCCTGACGCTGATCGGGACCTCGACCAACCTTCTGGTGGATGGTGTCGCACGGTCGCAAGGGTTGGAGCCGTTTGGCATTTTCGAAATCCTGCCCATCGGTCTGGTCGTCTGCGCCTGGGGCCTGATCTATATGGCCGTCTTCGCCCCCAAACTGCTGCCCGCGCGCGACAGTATGGCGAATATGCTGTCCGACCGCTCCAAGATGAAGTTCTTCACCGAAGCCGTGATCCCGCCCGACTCCAACCTGATCGGGCGCGAGGTGCTTGACGTGCAGCTGTTCAAACGCGAAGGCGTGCGGCTGATCGACGTGGTGCGCGGCGATCAGTCGTTGCGCCGCGATCTGGCCAGTGTCGAACTGCGGGTCGGTGACCGTGTGGTTCTGCGGACCCAGATGACGGAACTGCTCAGCCTTCAGGCGAATAAAGAGCTCAAGCGCGTCGATCAGGTCTCGGCGGTGGAAACCTCGACCGTAGAGGTGCTGATCACGCCGGGCTGCAAGATGGTGGGCCGCACGCTCGGCGCGCTGCGTCTGCGCCGACGCTATGGGGTGTACCCTTTGGCGGTACACCGGCGGAACCAGAACATCGGTCGTCAGCTTGACGACCTCATCGTCAAGGTCGGTGACACGCTGCTGCTCGAAGGCGCGATGGAGGATATCCAGCGCCTTGCCTCGGATATGGATATGGTCGACGTCTCGCAGCCGTCCGCACGGGCCTTCCGGCGTGGCCATGCCCCGATCGCCATCGCGGCGCTGGTGGGGATCGTGGTCTTGGCCGCGCTGAACGTCGCGCCGATCCTGCTGCTGGCGGTGCTGGCCGTGGCGTTGGTCCTGGTCACGGGCTGTATCGACGCGGAAGAGGCCTTCAGCTTTGTCGATGGCCGGCTGCTGGCACTGATCTTCTCGATGCTTGCGGTCGGGGCAGGGTTACAAAACTCCGGCGCGATCAGCCTGATAGTTGACAATATCGCACCCTTCCTCGGCACGCTGTCGCCTTTCTATGTGATCTTCGCGGTGTTCCTGCTGACGACAACCCTGACAGAGATCGTGTCGAACAACGCGGTGGCGGTGATCATGACACCGATTGCCATCAGCCTCGGGTCCGCACTTGGCATGGACCCGCGCCCCTTGGTCGTGGCGGTGATGATCGCAGCGTCTTGCGCCTTTGCCACCCCCATCGGCTATCAGACCAATACGCTGGTCTATGGGCCGGGCGGCTACCGTTTCACCGACTTCATGCGCATCGGCATTCCGCTCAATCTGTCGATGTCGCTGCTCGTCTCCCTGATGATCCCGCTCTTCTGATAGCACCGAACCTGCGCTTCCAAATGGCAAAAATCCCGGGGGTCCGGGGGGTGGCCCCCGGCTCCTTCCCTTGGCTCTGCCCCTAAAGCGGCCAGAAGACCAGAATAGCCGGAATGGACACCGCGACGACGATGATCTCGAGCGGCAGCCCCATGCGCCAGTAATCGCCAAAGCTATAGCCCCCGGGACCAAGGATCAGCGTGTTGTTCTTATGTCCGATGGGCGTCAGGAATGCGCTTGATGCGGCGACGGCGACCGCCATCAGGAACGGGTCGGGAGAGACATCAAGGCTTGCCGCCATCTGGATGCCCACGGGGGCGGCGACGATGGTGGTGGCGGTGTTATTCAGCACATCCGACAGGGTCATGGTGACCAGCATCAGCACCGTCAGCACCACCCATGCGGGCAGCCCTTGGGTCAATCCGACAAGCGCACCGGCAATCAGCTCCGTCCCGCCAGAGCTTTCGAGCGCCGCCCCCAACGGGATCATCGACCCCAGCAAGACGACGACAGGCCATTCGATATGGGTGTAAAGCTCGGACAGCGGGACGATCCGCGCCAGCACATAGGCGATGACGACCAGCCCCAGGGCGACGGGCAAGTAGATCAACCCAAAGCTCGCCGCCGTGACCGCGCCGCCAAACAGGCCGATCGCCAGCCAGACCTTGTGGTTTTCGGTCACTGCCAACCCGCGGTCAGCAAGGGGCAGTACGCCCAGCCATTCGACCACATGGGACGCGGTATCGCGCGGCACGAGCAGCAGCAGAATATCCCCCACCTGCAGCTCGGTCTTGCGCAGTTGCGAGGTGATGCGTTTGCCGCGCCGCGATACCCCCAGCAGCACGGAGCGCTGCCGCCACGACAGGCCAACCGCCTGAGCCGACCGGCCGTTCAGCCGGGAATCGCTGGTGACCACGACCTCGATGATCTCGACCCCTTCGCCATCGGCGCGCAGGCGGTCTTCGCGGTCGGCGTCTGCGACATGCAGGTCCAGCGTGCTGCGAAATTCGTCCAGCGCGTCGGGCGTCGCCTCAAGCACCAGCGCGTCGCCTGCGCGCAGGGGCAGGTTGCGTGACTGGCCGTAGCGGCGCTTGCCGTCCCGGATCACCCCCAGCATGGCGACATCGGCCTTCTCGGCTGCGTCCTGAAGCTCTGCCAGACGTTTACCGATCTGGGCATTGCCTTCGGGGATCGTCAGCTCTGCCAGATAGGGGGACAGGTCTTCGGGGCCCAGCACGTTATTCTCGCGCTGCGGGATAAACCGCCAGCCGATCAGCGCGACAAAGGCCAGCCCCGCCGCCGCCGCTATCCCGCCCACAGGGGCGAAATCGAACATGCGAAACGGTTCGCCAAGGGATTCCTGTCGGATCGAGGCGATGATGATATTGGGCGGCGTCCCGATGAGCGTCGCCATGCCGCCAAGGATCGTGGCAAAGCTCAGCGGCATCAGGCTCAATCCCGGGGATCGCCCGGCTTTGCGGGCGGTCTGGATGTCGACCGGCATCAGCAGCGCAAGGGCTGCGACGTTGTTCATGAAGGCTGACAGCACCCCGCCGATGACCCCCATCAGCGTGATATGCCCGCCAAGGCTGCGCGAGGCATCGACCAGCGTGCGCGTGATCAGCAACACCGCGCCAGACCGCGTCAGCCCCGCCGATACGATCAGCACCAGCGCGACCACCAGCGTCGCAGGGTGACCAAAGCCCGCAAAGGCATCCTCGCTGTCGACCACACCCAGGACCACGGCAACCATCAGCGCGGCAAAGGCGACAAGGTCATAGCGGAACCGCCCCCACAAGAGCATGCCAAACACGGCGGCAAACAGGGTGAANAGGATGATTTGATCGGTGGTCATGTGTNGNCGTACCTTGCGTGAACTGCGACCAAAGCCCTAGCAGCCGCCCGCNCGCCTGTCTGCCCCAAACCCAGCCATACCGCGCGCGTGCGCGGTGGCTTGTTCAGGNGCNTNGGCTGCCGTATAGAGAGCCAACNNNGAANTTTAGCATATGAGGTCACCATGGCAGGTCACTCAAAATGGGCAAATATCCAGCACCGTAAGGGCCGTCAGGACAAACTGCGCGCCAAGGTGTTTTCCAAGCTCTCCAAAGAAATCACCATCGCGGCGAAGATGGGCGAACCCGATCCGGACAAGAACCCGCGTCTGCGTCTTGCGGTGAAAGAGGCCAAGGGCCAGTCCATGCCCAAGGACAACATCGAACGCGCGATCAAGAAAGCCGTCGGCGGCGAGGGCGAGGATTACGAAGAAATCCGCTATGAAGGCTACGGCCCCAATGGTGTTGCCGTCATCGTCGAGGCGATGACCGACAACCGCAACCGCACCGCGTCGACCGTGCGGTCCACCTTCACCAAGAACGGTGGCAATCTGGGCGAGACAGGCAGCGTCGGCTTCATGTTCGACCGGAAGGGCGAAATCACCTATCCCGCCAGCGTTGGCGATGCCGACACCGTCATGATGGCCGCCATCGAAGCGGGTGCGGAAGACGTCGAAAGCTCGGATGACGGACATGTCATCTGGTGCATGGATACCGACCTGAACGATGTCAGCACCGCGCTAGAGGCCGAGTTGGGCGAATCCGACAGCACCAAGCTGGTCTGGCGTCCGACGACCACGACCGAAATGGATCTGGAAGGGATGGAAAAGCTGATGAAGCTGATCGACGCCCTGGAAGACGACGACGACGTGCAGCGGGTCACCGCGAACTTCGAAGCCTCTGACGAGGTGATGGAGCAGCTGTAACATTTACGCCCCGCCAGCGACCCACGTCGCGGCGGGGCTTTGCTTTGGCGGGGGGCGGGTGCGTCACGCGCCCGCGAGACACAAAAAAACCGCCCTAGCATAGCTGCGGGGCGGTTTTTTTGTGTCAGCGTTTGGGGCCGAATTTATCCCAAAAGGCGCGCCATGCGAAAAAGACCACCCCAGGCCGGTTTGGTCGTGGTGTCGCGCACGCGCTGCTGCGATATAGAGGCGAGGACGCGTTTGACCTCGTTCAGGTGCCCCAAGGCCTTAGATCCGCCTGCGCTTGCCTGAACGCTCAGGATCTTGGACTGTGTGTGCAGGGCTGCTTCGATAAGCGCCAATTCATCTTGGCTGATTTCCAGCTTCTGTTTGTCGTCGAACATGACATTATTCCTTGGTTGTATGCGGATCAGATAGGCGCTGTATCTGTGGTTCGCTAGTAGTAACGGGCCCAATCACGCAAATGTTTCGCGGCCGCAACAATAAAGTTGGGGTTGCAGGGGATGAAAATTTATTTTTGGGTGGGGTCCGGCGGTGCATCTTGCCCGAGACCGGCCCAGATTCCCGACGGAGCTTTTGACATATGACCGCCTTCTTTCCCGGCTTTGCCTTGGGCCTGACCTTGATTCTGGCGATCGGGGCGCAGAACGCCTTTGTCTTGCGCCAAGGCTTGCGGTTGCAGCATGTCTTTTGGGTCTGCCTGACCTGCGCCTTGTCAGATGCGGTGCTGATCGCCGCAGGGGTGGCGGGGTTCGGTGCGCTGGCAACGGCGGTGCCGTGGTTCGAAACGCTGATGCGCTACGGCGGGGCGGCGTTCCTGATCTGGTACGGTTTCCAGAACGCGCGATCGGCTTGGCAGGGCGGCCATGCGCTGGCCGCTGACGGGGCCGCGCAAACCAGCCTGCGCCGCACGATCCTGACCNTGCTCGCGCTGACCTGGCTGAACCCGCATGTCTATCTTGATACCGTCGTGCTGCTGGGGTCNATCGCCGCGCAATATGANAGCCGCCTTGCCTTCGGGGCAGGTGCGGTCACGGCGAGCTTTGTTTTCTTTTTCAGCCTGGGCTATGGCGCGCGCCTGTTGGGGCCGTTTTTCAGNAAGCCGCGCAGCTGGCAAATTCTGGATGGTGTGATCGCGCTGACCATGTGGGCGATTGCTTTGAAACTTCTGCTGATGTGACCTTGCCCTTGGGGAAGGGTTGGGGAATGTTGCGCCCATGACAACTGCACATCCCCAACGCCCCGTCACCGGTATCTTCTGGATGGTCGTGACCGGCCTGTGTTTCATTTGCGTGACCGCCTTGGTCAAACATATGGGCCCGCGCCTGCCGTCCTCCGAAGCTGCTTTTATCCGTTATGGCTTTGGCTTGGTGTTCCTGCTGCCCGCGATTGGCGCGCTGCGCGAGGCGAAGCTGTCGCGCCGCCAATGGGCGCTTTTTTCGGTACGCGGCGGGCTGCATGGGGTGGGCGTTATCCTGTGGTTCTACGCCATGACCCGTATCTCTATCGCCGAGGTGACGGCGATGAACTATCTTGCGCCGATCTATGTCACCATCGGGGCCGCGCTGTTTCTGGGCGAGAGCTTGGCCCTGCGCCGGATCATTGCGGTCGTGCTGGGGCTGGTCGGGGCCGCGATCATCCTACGACCCGGGTTTCGAGAGCTGACCGGCGGGCATTTCGCGATGCTGATCGCGGCGGTGGTGTTTGGNGGGGCCTATTTGCTGGCCAANGTGCTTGCGGATGAGGTGCGCCCGTCGGTCGTCGTCGCGATGATGTCGCTGTTCGTGACGCTGTTTCTGGCCCCCTTCGCGCTTGCCAACTGGATCACCCCCACGTGGGAGGAGATCGGAATCCTCGCCGCTGTCGCCTGTTTTGCAACCGCAGGCCACTANACCATGACGCTNGCNTTTGCCGCAGCACCGCTGACGGTGACCCAGCCGGTGACCTTCCTGCAACTGGTCTGGGCCACGGCGCTAGGTGCTGTCGTNTTTGCTGAACCCATTGATATCTGGGTCGTTCTTGGCGGGGCGGTGATCCTTGGGTCGGTGACGTTTATCACATGGCGCGAGGCGATGCTGAAACGNCAGATNACCCCCGCNACGCCGGCGACGAAATTCTAGCNACGCCGCCGGCTGGAAANTGACTAAACCCTGAGTTGATCCGCNCTCAGGTTTTTATTGACTTGTCAGTCAATGAACGTAGGTTTGATGGCCAGACGCTATCAAACCACTAAGGATTCTTTATGCCCAAAGTCGGAATGGAGCCTATTCGCCGCGACGCCTTGGTCAAAGCGACGATTGCCGAAATCGGTGCTGCCCAGTCACTGGATGTGACGGTCGGCCAGATCGCGCGCCGCGCGGGGATGTCCTCGGCGCTGGCGCATCACTATTTTGGGGGCAAGGACCAGATCTTTCTGGCGGCCATGCGCTATATCCTGACGGAATACAGCGCCGAGGTCCGCCGCGAGCTGCGTCTGAACAAATCCCCGCTGGGACGNGCCGAGGCGATCATCCGCGCGAGCTTTGACGAAAGCTATTTCGATCCGGCAACGGTCAGCGCCTGGATGACGCTCTATGCCTCCTCGCGGACCAATACCGAAACCTACCGTTTGCTNGTGGTGTATCAAAAGCGGCTGCGGTCGAACCTGACCTATGCGCTGCGCCCGATCTCGGATGATCCGGCAGGGGATGCCGATACGCTGGCCGCCCTGATCGACGGGCTTTACCTGCGNGCCGCCTTGTCGGACGAGGGCAGCGCCCGCGCCGCCAGTGATCGCGCCTTGTCGGTGCTTCATATGCTGGTGGAGCGTGCGAAATGACCCAACCCAATATCCTGATCCTGATGGTCGACCAGTTGAACGGCACGCTGTTTCCCGACGGCCCNGCNGACTGGCTGCATGCNCCGAACCTNAAAAAGCTNGCNGCNCGGTCGACNCGGTTCAANAACGCCTATACCGCCAGCCCGCTNTGCGCGCCGGGGCGGGCGGCGTTCATGTCNGGGCANCTNCCGTCGGCNACGGGCGTCTATGANAACGCGGCNGANTTCNNGTCNAGCGTGCCNACNTACGCCCACCATCTGCGNCNNGCGGGCTATCAGACNTGCCTGTCGGGCAAGATGCATTTCGTCGGCCCCGATCAGCTGCACGGGTTCGAGGAACGCCTGACCACCGATATTTACCCCGCCGATTTTGGCTGGACGCCGGATTATCGCAAGCCGGGGGAACGCATTGACTGGTGGTATCACAACATGGGGTCGGTGACCGGCGCAGGTGTGGCGGAAACCAGCAACCAGATGGAATATGACGACGCCGTGGCCTATGAGGCGACGCGCAAGATTTACGACCTGTCCCGCGGTCTGGATCCGCGCCCGTGGTGCCTGACCGCCAGCTTTACGCACCCCCATGACCCCTATGTCGCACGCAAGAAGTACTGGGATCTGTACAACGATTGCGACCACCTGCTGCCCGAGGTGCCCGATCTGGGGTATGAAAATCAGGACAACCATTCGAAACGTATCTTTGACGCCAACGATTGGCGCAGTTTCGACATCACCAAACGCGACATCAAACGTTCGCGTCAGGCTTACTTTGCCAACATCAGCTATCTTGACGACAAGATCGGTGAGATCCTGCAAACGCTAGAGGACACGCGCCAAGAGGCGATTGTCATCTTCTGTTCGGACCACGGCGATATGCTGGGCGAGCGGGGGCTTTGGTTCAAGATGAGCTTTTTCGAGGGATCCTCCCGCGTGCCGATGATGATCGTGGCCCCGCAGATGGCACCCGGTTTGCAGACCACACCGGTCAGCAATATCGACGTGTGCCCCACCGTCTGTGATCTGGCAGGCGTGTCCATGGACGAGGTGATGGAATGGACCACGGGGCAATCGCTGGTGCCCATGGGGCAGGGGGTGGAACGCACCGAACCCGTTGCGATGGAATACGCGGCAGAGGCGTCTTATGCGCCGATGGTGTCACTGCGCTACGGCAAGTGGAAGTTCAACCGCTGCACGCTTGATCCTGACCAACTGTTCGATCTGGAAGCCGATCCGCACGAGCTGACCAACCTTGCCGAAGAACCTGCCCATCAGGGCACGCGGCTGACCCTGTCGGCCAAGGCCGACGCCCGTTGGGATATGGCCGCCTTCGATGCCGATGTCCGCAAAAGCCAGGCCCGCCGCTGGGTCGTCTACGAGGCGCTGCGCAAGGGCGGGTACTATCCGTGGGATCACCAGCCGCTGCGCAATGCGTCAGAGCAATACATGCGCAACCACATGGATCTGAACGTGCTGGAAGAGAATAAACGTTTTCCGCGCGGCGAATAGAACGACTGCCCAAGGGGTGCGGGCAACCAAACCAATAATGCACCCCCAACACGGAGGGACACAATGTTAACGACCATCATTTCGTTCGGGGTCATACTGGCTTTGGGCTTAACTATTTTTTGTACGATCAAGTGGTGGAACCTGCCGCTGACCGGCGTGACGCCGGTGCCGCTGTTCACCTTTATCGCGATCCTCTTCACGTCGGGGCTGGATGTGGGGCTGATCATGTTCCCGCTGGCCTTCGACTTCCCGCTTTATGCGGATACGGCGACCGAGCCGGCCTATGGGTTCACCAACCCGCTGGCGCTTGAATTCGGCTTCTGGGGCTTTCTGATCTGGACGTTCTACTTTCTGACGACCTTCTATTTCTGTGCCATCGAGCCGCGGGTGAAGTTCTTCGAGATCCCCGCGATCAAACTGCTGAACAACATCGTGATCATCACCACCTGCGCCTTCACCGGTGCGTTGTTCCTGATCTATATGCCCTATTACATCGCCGAGGTCGGCGACGGAGAGACGATCCTGCCGGTCTTCTACCTGATCTGCTTCCTCGTGATCCTGATTGCGGCTTTCAGCTCCACCGATCTGAAGTTCGTGCGTGTGCTGTCGGTCAGCTCGACCCTGCTGTTTCTGGCGTTGATCGCTTACATGTGGCTGAATGCCGGCATGGGATTGGGCGAATTTGCCTCAACGGCAAGCAACCTTGGCGGCTATTTCGCGAATATCCACAAGTTCATCATCCCGCTGACGGATTACCACGAATTCTACCTGTTCTGGTGGTTCGCTTGGTCAATCATGATCGGGCAGTTCGTCAGCCGCTTTGTCGGCGGGCTGAAGACATGGCAACTGCTGGCGTCCTTGCTGGTATTCCCGTCGATCCCCTTGGGGTTGTGGTTCTCGGTGCTGTATTACTACCACCTGAACGGCATCGGCACCGCGGGCTTCCCGAATTGGGCCATGACCATCGTGGGCATCCTGTTCGTGATCAACTCTTTCGACAGTCTGATCCGGCTCTACACCGATAACCTCAACTTCACGACCGAACGCTTTGGCACTGTGTCTTATGTGGTGGCCAATGCCATCGGCCTGTTTGTGCTGACCCTGCTGTTCCAAAGCCAATGGCTGCAGATCCAGTGGGTCGGGACCATCGTGATCGGCATCTACCTGCTGGCGCTTGGCTATATGTTCTTTGTCAAACGCCGTCACCTGCACGGGCTGGATGGCAACGCCAATATCCCAGCCGAATAACCCTTAAACCTAAGCGGCCCCGCCATACGGGCGGGGCCCAACCGAAAAGAGAGACCTATGCAAACGCAACCCACCGCCAGCCATTTCATCAACGGCGAATATGTCGAAGATACCAACGGCACCCCGATCGAGGTGATCTATCCGGCCACGGGCGAGGTCATCGCGACCGTCTATGCCGCCACGCCCCAGATCGTGGAGAAAGCGATCACCGCCGCGCGGGACGCGCAGGCTGCTTGGGCCGCGATGACCGGCACCGAACGGGGCCGTATCCTGCGCCGCGCCGCCGACATCATGCGCGAACGCAACCACGATCTGTCGATCCTTGAGACCTATGACACCGGCAAACCCTATCAGGAAACCTCGGTTGCGGATGCGACCAGCGGTGCGGATGCGCTGGAATATTTCGGCGGTCTGGCGGCGTCTCTGACGGGGGAGCATATCCAGCTGGGCGAAGACTGGGTCTATACCCGCCGCGAACCGCTGGGGGTCTGTGTTGGCATCGGCGCATGGAACTATCCGACGCAGATCGCCTGCTGGAAAGGCGCACCGGCGCTGGCCTGCGGGAACTCGATCATCTTCAAACCGTCCGAGACGACGCCGCTTTGCGCGCTGAAAGTCGCGGAAATTCTGGTAGAGGCAGGGCTGCCCGCCGGTCTTTATAACGTTGTGCAGGGCATGGGCGAAGTGGGGGCCTCCCTCGTGACAGACCCGCGCGTCGACAAAGTCTCGCTCACCGGTTCTGTGCCCACGGGCCGCAAGGTCTATGCCGCGGCCGCCGACGGCATCAAACATGTCACGATGGAACTGGGCGGCAAGTCCCCCATGATCGTGTTCGAGGATGCCGATATCGAAAACGCCATCAGCGGCGCGATCTTGGGCAATTTCTACAGCTCGGGTCAGATCTGTTCGAACGGCACCCGCGTCTTCGTGCACCGCGACATCAAAGAGGCGTTCCTCAAGCGCTTGGCCGAACGACTGGACACCGCCGTGATCGGCGACCCGATGGACCCTGACACCAGCTTTGGCCCGATGGTATCAAAACGTCAGATGGAGATCGCGCTTGGCTATGTCGACAAGGGCAAGGCGGAAGGCGCGCGTCTGGTCTATGGCGGGGCAGCAATCGACCGGGACGGATTTTACATGCAGCCCACCGTCTTTGCCGATGTGACCGACGACATGTCCATCGCGCGCGAAGAGATTTTCGGGCCGGTCATGTCGGTGCTGGATTTCGAGACCGAGGCAGAGGTGATGGCCCGCGCCAATGCGACCGAATTCGGTCTGGCCGCCGGTGTGTTCACCAAAGACCTGTCCCGCGCGCACCGCGTCGCGGCGGGGTTCGAGGCGGGCACCTGCTATATCAACACCTATAACGACGCCCCGGTCGAAGCTCCCTTTGGCGGCATGAAAGATTCGGGCGTGGGGCGCGAGAACTCCAAGGCGGCGATTGATCACTATAGCCAGTTGAAAACCGTCTATGTGCGCATGGGCGATATGGAAGCGCCTTTCTAGGGCGCTGATCCAACGCTGCGCTGACGCGCATGCGATAGATGGGCGCGCATCCGGCCCAAGCTTTCCTTCGGCAACAAAGGGGGGCTTGGGCAGGGCGTGCGGGAATATGCTGAGAGGTGCTTGAGGGATCGGTCTGATCCTCAAGTCACCTCGACAATGTTGGGATGCGAGTCTTGCGCGCGTCAAGGACACGCCGCGCCGGGGGCGCGGGGCCTGCGGCCTCCTTGACCCGCGCAAGACTCACGGAAGGAAGGCGATAGGATGGAAGCTGAATTTATTATCGTAGGGGCGGGCAGCGCGGGCTGCGCGATGGCGTACCGCCTGGCCACGGCAGGGCGCAAGGTGATGGTGATCGAACATGGTGGCAGCGATGCGGGCCCGTTCATCCAGATGCCGGCGGCGCTGTCCTATCCGATGAACATGAAAACCTATGACTGGGGGTTCCAGTCCGAACCCGAACCGCATCTGAACAACCGTCGTCTGGCGACCCCGCGTGGCAAGGTGATCGGCGGATCGTCATCGATCAACGGGATGGTCTATGTGCGCGGGCACGCGATGGACTATGACCATTGGGAAGAGCAGGGGGCCGACGGCTGGGGCTATGCGGATGTGCTGCCCTATTTCAAACGCATGGAAAGCTGGCATGACGGCGGCCACGGGGGCGACCCCGACTGGCGCGGCACTGACGGCCCGCTGCATGTCAGCCGTGGCCCCCGTGAAAACCCCTTGTTCGAAGCCTTTGTCGAGGCGGGCAAACAAGCGGGATACGAGGCGACCGACGACTATAACGGCGAGAAACAGGAAGGCTTCGGCCCGATGGAGCAGACGGTGTGGAAGGGCCGCCGCTGGTCCGCGGCCAACGCCTATCTGCGGCCCGCGCAAAAGACCGGCAACGTCGAACTCGTCCGCGCCTTGGCGCAGCGGATCGTGATCGAAGATGGTCGCGCTGTCGGGGTCGAGGTGCTGCGCGGTGGCAAGACCGAGGTGCTGCGTGCCAGCGGCGAGGTGATCGTCGCGGCGTCCTCCATCAACTCGCCCAAGCTGCTGATGTTGTCGGGCATCGGCCCTGCGGCCCATCTGGCAGAGCATGGTATCGACGTGGTCGCCGACCGCCCCGGTGTTGGCCAGAACCTGCAAGACCACCTTGAACTGTATATCCAGATGGCCGCCAGCCAGCCGATTACGCTGTACAAGCACTGGAACATCTTTTCCAAGGCCGCAATCGGCGCGCAGTGGTTGTTCACGAAAACCGGCATGGGCGCGTCGAACCAGTTTGAAAGCGCGGCCTTCATCCGGTCGAAGGCGGGGATTAAATATCCCGATATCCAGTATCACTTCCTGCCGATTGCCGTGCGCTATGACGGGCAGGCCGCCGCTGAAGGCCACGGGTTTCAGGCGCATGTGGGGCCGATGCGGTCGACCTCGCGCGGGTCTGTCACGCTGGCCTCGGGCAATCCGGCCGACGCGCCGAAGATCTTTTTCAACTACATGTCGCAAGACAAGGATTGGGAGGAGTTCCGCACCTGTATTCGCCTCACCCGGGAGATCTTTGCGCAGGACGCCTTCAAACCCTTCGTCAAACACGAGATCCAGCCGGGGGCCGATGTNCAAAGCGACGANGANCTTGATGCCTTNATCCGNGAACATGCCGAAAGCGCCTATCNCCCCTGTGGNACCTGCCGCATGGGCCGCGCCGATGACCCGCAGGCGGTGGTCGATCCGCAGGGCCGTGTGATCGGAGTAGAGGGGCTGCGCGTCGCCGACAGCTCGATCTTCCCGCGGATTACTAATGGCAACCTGAACGCCCCGTCGATCATGGTGGGCGAGAAAATCTCGGACCATGTGTTGGGGCTTGATCCATTGGCCGCGGCGAATGACGCGCCCTGGATTCACCCCGACTGGGAAACCGCGCAGCGCTAAGGCATTGCCCCCTTGGTCGAGAGGCCACAAGTGTTAACGAAAGTTAACCTTGGTTAATATCTCTGGTTGATTGGGGCGTGGAAACGGCCCAATCAACGGGATATGAAAGCCATCCTTCATTCATGTTTCGCAGCGGCTTTGCTTGCCGTTTTCACGCAACCCGCTGCGGCGGTCGAACCGCGTCTGTCGGGCGAGATCCGGGTTATCGACGGCGATACGATCGCATTGGGTGAGACGCGGATCCGGCTTTTCGGCATCGATGCGGTGGAAGGTGACCAGCCTTGCCGTGCCTCGGATGGGCGCGTGTTGAACTGCGGCGCTTGGGTGACGGCGCAGGTGCGCGCCACCTATGACGGCCAGCGGGCCGACTGCCAGCGGGTGGATACCGACCGCTATGGCCGGATTGTCGCGCGCTGTGCCGCCTTGGGGCAGGATATGGGGCGAGCCTTGGTCGCGGCGGGGCTGGCCTTTTCCTACGCGCGCTACAGCCGCGCCTATGTCGCGCGTGAAGCGGCGGCCAAGCGGGCGGGACGCGGGGTGCATGCCTATGAAACGCAGCGCCCTGAAGCCTATCGCAAAGCCTCTAAAGCAGCGCCAAAGCCCGTTGCGTCATCGGGGCCGGGCGGCTGTGTGATCAAGGGGAATGTCAGCAGCAAGGGCACGCGGATCTTTCACGTGCCCGGACAGCACGACTATGACCGTACCGTGATCCGCACCGACAAGGGCGAACGCTGGTTCTGCAGCGCGGCGCAGGCGCGTGCCGCCGGATGGCGGGCGGCCAAGCGGTAAGCGGTCAATCCACCTGATAGGGCAGCACGTCGCGCAGGTTCGGGTCCACCACCAGCTGGCGTTCCAGCGGCGGCACAGACCGCTGGTGGCAATGTTTACGCTCGCAGATACGGCAAGATATGCCGATGGGTTCAAACGCCGAGGCGCGGGTGGTGTCCATCCCGTCAGCATAGACCAGCGCGGGCGCGTGGCGCACCTCGCACCCCAGTGAAATCGCATAGCGCCGCACCGGCGCGCCAAACCGCCCCGCCGGCTTCGAGATGTCCCGCGCCAGCGAGATATAGCGTACCCCGTCCGGCGTTTCGGCAAGCTGACGCAGGAAGCGGCCCGGCGTTTCAAAGGCGCTGTGCACGTTCCACAGGGGGCAGGCTCCGCCAAACCGCGCAAATTGCAGACGGGTGGCCGAATGGCGTTTGGTGATCGTGCCTGCCTGATCCACACGGACAAAGAAGAACGGAATCCCCTTTGACCCGGGGCGTTGCAGCGTCGACAGCCGATGCGCGACCTGTTCGATCGACGCCCCGAAATCAGAGGCCAGCACCTCGAGGTCGTGGCGGCAGCTTTGGGCGCGCTCCAGAAACCGGGCGTAGGGCATCAGCGCGGCCCCGGCAAAGTAGTTCGCCAGCCCCATCTTCGCGATGTCACGGGCCGCAGGGCTGTTGAAACGCGCGAAATCCAAGGTTGCCTCAAGCAGGTCGTTCTGGCGCACAAGGGCGACCTGCAGCAGCATCTGGAACGTCTGAGTGGCCTGCGAGGCGCGGGCCGAGACATGCAACACGCCGCTGGCCGGATCATAGCGGCGCAGGGCATCTGTCTCGTCGAAGGCGACGGTGATGCCGGCGCTGGACAGCGCCTTTAGCGTGGTGTCGCGCAGGCTTTGGCCGCTGCCGGTGTCGCGGGCGAAATACTCGGCGGCGCGGTCCACGGCATCCAGATAATTGTCGCAATAATGGAAGAAGTCGCGCACCTCTTCCCACGGGCTGGGGGAGGGGCGGGCATCTTCGCGGCCCAAGGCTTCGTCCAGATAGGCCAGCCGTTCCTGGGTCTGGCGGTGGCTTTGGTGCAGCTTGATGAACGCCCGCGCCAACCCCGGCGCGTTGGAGGCCGCAAGCTGTACATCGGCCAGCGGCAGCACATCGCCCTCGAACACCGGATCGGACAGGACTTCGCGCATGTCGCTGACCAACCGTTCGCTGTCCCCGCTCGACAGTTCGGTGACATCCATCCCGAATTCAGACGCCAGCGCCAACACGACCGTGGTGCTGACGGGGCGGTTATTGTTCTCCATCTGGTTAAGGTACGGGAGGGATACGCCAAGGCGCGCGGCGAATTCTTTCTGGGTATGAGCCAGATTTGTGCGCAGCTCGCGCAGTTTTGCGCCAGCGTATAGCTTTTGGATCGCCATCGGGGTGGAGCCTTTGCAAAGTTACCGGTTCTGCAAACCGTATCTTTGCAAACTAACGGCGGCAAGGCCCGTCAGGCGATACCAAGCGCCCGTTCACGGCGGATCACGACCAAGATCGACGCGACGCCCGCGACGGCGGTAGCCAGCATGATCCAGAGCAGCGGATAGGCTCCGGTTTCCTCGCTCAGCAGGGCGCCGGCCAAAATGCTCAGCCCCGCACCACCGCCAATCATGATCGCGCCGCCAAGCCCGGATGCTGTGCCCGCCAGATGCGGGCGCACCGACAACAGGCCCGCGGTGGCGTTGGGGATGCACAGCCCGTTGCCAAGGCCCACCAGCGTCATCATCCCGAAGAACGACAGCGGCGATCCATAACCCAGCAGGAAGATCATCATCGACACCGACCCGCCAATCGCATTGGCCAGACAGCCCCAAAGCACCAGCGTGTTGACGCCGACCACAGTCGCTTTGCGGGCCGTGATAAAGTTGCCAAGGAAATAGCCCACGGCGGGTGCGCCGAAATAGATGCCAAGCTCGGCCGGTTCCATGCCGAAAACGACGCTGCCGACGAAGGGCGCGCCGCCAAGGTAGGCAAAGAACGCCCCCGAGCAGCAGGCCGCCGCCATGGAGTACCCCCAGAACCGCGGAGAGCCGAGCAGCTCGGGGTATTCGGCGAATTGCTGGGTCAGCGTGCGCCCTGACGCGACGTGGGTCTCGCCAAGGTCGAACCATGTGATCGCCAGTACCAGCGCCCCGATCCAGAACATCGCCCAGAAGGTCGCCTGCCAGCCGAAGGATTGTTCCAGCAACCCGCCCACAGCGGGGGAGATCATGGGCACCAGCGCCATGCCCATCGTGACATAGCCGATCATCGAGGCGGCTTTATCTTGGGCGAACATATCGCGCACCACTGCGCGGCTCAGTACCATCGACACGGCGACGATGGCCTGCACGCAGCGGAAGGCAAGGAACACAGCCGTCGTGGGGGCGTAGATACAGCCCACCGTCGCGACCATATATATCGCCAGCCCCCATAGCAGCACATTGCGGCGGCCCAGATTGTCCGAAATCGGGCCGATCAGCACCTGCAATACCGCGCTNCANAGNAGATAAAGCGGNACGGANAGCTGCATCACAGCGTAATCGGCGTCGAAATATTCNGCCATAGCGGGAAGGCTTGGCANGAACATATTCATCGCCAGCGCCCCGATCCCNGAAAGAAGGATCAGCGTGGAAATATGCGGGGGGGATGTTTTATCCAGAAAACGGACGGGGTTATCCTTGATCATTGCATATCAGTATGCCTGCGGTTGCATCTTGTCTATCCAGAACCATACGGTAACCGAACGATTTGCAGGTTTTCAATTAGCAAAGATGANGGGTGTATAGTTTTTGCAAATTTGCAAAAATGCTCTTTGGTTCGCGCGGGGGCGGCGTTACGGTGGCGGAAATCTTATAGAGGTGCGTGATGAAAGATATTCTGGAACAGCTTGAAACCCGCCGCGACGACGCCCGACTGGGCGGAGGGCAAAAGCGCATTGATGCGCAGCACGCCCGTGGCAAGCTGACCGCCCGCGAGCGGATCGACCTGTTGCTTGATGATGGGTCGTTTGAAGAATTCGACATGTTCGTCACCCACCGCTGCACCGACTTCGGGATGGAGCAGCAAAAACCCGCAGGTGACGGCGTTGTCACCGGTTGGGGCACGATCAACGGCCGTCTGGTCTATGTCTTCAGTCAGGATTTCACGGTCTTTGGCGGATCGCTGTCCCAGACCCACGCGCAGAAGATCTGCAAGATTCAGGATATGGCGATCCAGAACGGTGCGCCTGTCATCGGGATCAACGATTCCGGCGGNGCGCGTATTCAGGANGGCGTCGANAGCCTCGCGGGCTATGCCGAGGTGTTCCAGCGCAATATCGAGGCCTCCGGTGTGATCCCGCAGATCAGCGTGATCATGGGGCCATGTGCGGGCGGGGCGGTCTATTCCCCTGCGATGACTGACTTTATCTTCATGGTTAAAGACACGTCCTATATGTTCGTGACAGGCCCTGACGTGGTNAAAACCGTGACCAACGAACAGGTNACCGCAGAGGAATTGGGCGGCGCGACGACGCACACGCGCAAATCCTCCGTCGCGGATGGCGCGTTTGAAAATGACGTCGAAGCACTGGCCGAGGTGCGTCGTCTGGTCGATTTCCTGCCTGCCAACAACCGCGACCTGCCGCCCGTGCGCCCGTTCTTTGACGAACCCGACCGGATCGAGGCGTCGCTTGATACATTGGTGCCCAGCAACGCCAACACGCCCTANGACATGAAAGAGCTGATCCACAAGCTTGCGGATGAAGGCGACTTTTACGAAATTCAGGAAGACTTCGCCAAGAACATCCTGACCGGCTTTATCCGTATCGAAGGGCGCACCGTGGNTGTGGTCGCGAACCAGCCGATGGTNCTGGCGGGCTGCCTTGATATCGACAGCTCGCGCAAGGCGGCGCGGTTTGTGCGCTTCTGCGATGCGTTCGANATTCCGATCCTGACGCTGGTGGACGTGCCCGGCTTCCTCCCCGGTACGGGGCAGGAATATGGCGGCGTGATCAAACANGGTGCCAAGCTGCTGTTCGCNTATGGCGAAGCGACGGTGCCGATGGTGACGGTCATCACCCGCAAAGCCTATGGCGGCGCGTATGACGTGATGGCGTCCAAGCACCTGCGGTCCGACTTNAACTACGCGTGGCCCACAGCCGAGATTGCCGTGATGGGGGCCAAGGGCGCGACAGAGATCATCCACCGTGCCGATCTGAACGACCCCGAAAAGATCGCACGCCATACCGCCGATTACGAAGAGCGTTTCGCGAACCCCTTTGTGGCGGCAGAGCGTGGCTTTATCGACGAGGTGATCCAGCCGCGNACCACGCGCAAGCGGATTGCCCGCGCNTTTGCCTCNTTGCGCAACAAGAAAGCCGCGATGCCTTGGAAAAAGCATAACAACATCCCGCTCTAACGTCGTTTAATCCATATCCCTCGCGGNGCCTTTGNNGGNNCCNCGAGGGGCAGGAGACCGCTTTGGTTACCGATCACCCCTCTCTTTCCGCGTCTTTGNCNTACGGTNTGCATCNAGCGGGTGCGGCACTGAAGTGGCTTGCGGTTTGCGCAGCTTTCGCCACGGCCCCTGCCGCGGCGCAGCCCGTNGAGGTGCCGTCGGNCGAAAGCATCGAATTGCAAGAGGTGCTGATAGACGAGGTGGGNGTGCAGACATGGCTGCGCTTCCGTTTTGTAGCCCCTTATATCGCGCGCGATACGGGCGCTGTGGACTTTGCGCAGGTTGGGGCCGATATGACCTATCTGTGCGACGCGCTGGCCATTCCCTACATGGCGCAACATGCGCTGGACGGAGAGGTCATCGTGATCTCTTTGGCTGATCGCGTCACGGAATTCGGGGTGTCCGACCCTGAGGCCACACAGTTTTTCGAGGCATTTCGCCTGAGCAACGACACCTGTATCTGGGAGGGCCTTTGATGCACCCACAACATCTTGCGAGCGCTGCGGCACCAGCGCGCCGAACTGCGGCTTTGGCGTCACATCTGGCCGCATTGGAAAGCNCACCGTATGCAACGCCAATGAACTGCGATAATGTCGCGGCGGGGAATACCGACGTATTTCTTACTTTAACATCGGGGTCTGATTGGCATGAGGCAGTGCCGGGCCCTTTAAACAGTGACAGGAGACTTAGATGTCCAAGAGCATCACAATGCTGGCCGCATTCGGCCTTATCGCAGCCGTTGCGGCATGCGCACCCAAGCAGCAAGAAGAATATGTCGTGGTCGCACCCGAGCCCATCTCGGTTGAGCCCGTGTACACAGGCAAGTACAAGTAATGCTTGTCGGGGACAGGCCTTTGCGCCTGTCTCCAACCCCTCTGCGGCATGTAACGCAGGGGTAGCACCGCGCATCGCCCTCGCAGTCTGGGGGGTATCATGCTGAAACATCGCGGTTTTCCGGGGCGTATGCCCGGATCAGACTATCAATTCGTTATCCGTCGCGCCAATCCGCGNGGGGTCACCCCGCTGACCCGTCGCGAACGCCGTTCCGACCGCAAGGCGGCGGACCGTCGCGTTGACACGGCCTTTATGCGCGCGCTGTGGGAAGCCTTTGGCGACCAGCCGTTCGAAAGGGGCAATCTGGACGCGGGCCGNTTGTCTTGGCTCTTTGGTCGCGAGGTCGTCGCGGTAGACGACCCCTTTGANCCAGCCGACTATGACGCGATGCTGGTCATCAACGAAGCCCTTGCCCGGGCGTCTTTCCCCGACGCGTTCGAGGATTGATCATGCGCGTCGCCCCCTTCCTTTCGGCTGNTTTTNGCCACNTGCNCGGCATGTTGGGCGGTAATTTGCCCGTNGGGGCGGGAGGGGCGNGCGCNNNNANNCAAACCGCGGTGGAACCTTCTGCGAAACCATGCGTTTATCAGNATCACATCGCNAATAANGCACGATCAATAAAAGGTTTAATCCCATGTCCATCAAAACAATTCTTCTCGCCGTTACTGCNTCCGCTGGCCTNGCTGCATGCGGTGACACACTGGGCGAACAAGCGCTCGGCGGTGGTGTCGTGGGTGCCGGTGCTGCAGCCGTCACAGGCGGTAGCCTCGCGCAAGGCGCGGCCATCGGTGCCGGCGCAAACGTACTGGCGTGCCAATCCGGCGCAGTGCGCTGCCAATAATCTGACATCTGCCGCGGCCTCGGGTCGCGGTAGCTGCAGTGTCAAAGATTTTGCCCCGCTCAGCCGCGTGCTGATGCGGGGTTTTTCCGTTCACTCAAGACCAAAAGGGACAGTCGATGTTCAATAAGATCCTGATCGCCAACCGCGGCGAGATTGCCTGCCGCGTTATCAAGACCGCCAAGAAGATGGGCATCGAAACCGTCGCCGTCTATTCCGACGCTGATGCGCAGGCGTTGCACGTCCAGATGGCCGATGAGGCGATCCACATCGGCCCGCCTGCCGCGAACCAGTCGTATATCGTGATCGACAAGATCATGGACGCGATCAAGCAGTCGGGCGCGCAGGCCGTACACCCGGGCTATGGCTTCCTGTCCGAGAACGCGAAATTCGCCGAGGCGCTCGAGGCCGCTGGCGTCGCCTTTGTCGGCCCCCCTAAGGGCGCGATCGAGAAGATGGGCGACAAGATCACCTCAAAGAAAATCGCGCAAGAAGCCGGTGTTTCCACGGTCCCCGGCTACATGGGGCTGATCGAAGACGCGGACGAGGCGGTGAAGATCTCGAACGAAATCGGCTATCCGGTGATGCTGAAGGCCTCTGCCGGTGGCGGCGGCAAGGGGATGCGTATCGCATGGAACGACGAAGAGGCCCGCGAGGGGTTCCAGTCGTCCAAGAACGAGGCCGCCAACAGCTTTGGCGATGACCGTATCTTTATCGAGAAATTCGTCACCCAGCCACGCCACATCGAAATTCAGGTGCTTTGCGACGCCCACGGCAACGGGATCTATCTGGGCGAACGCGAATGTTCGATCCAGCGCCGCAACCAGAAGGTCGTGGAAGAGGCCCCGTCGCCTTTCCTTGACGAAGCCACCCGCAAAGCCATGGGCGAGCAATCCGTCGCCTTGGCGCAGGCCGTTGGCTATACCTCTGCCGGTACGGTCGAATTCATCGTGGACGGCGACAAGAACTTCTACTTCCTTGAAATGAACACCCGTCTTCAGGTGGAACACCCCGTGACCGAGCTGATCACCGGTGTCGATCTGGTCGAACAGATGATCCGCGTTGCCAATGGCGAAAAGCTGACCATCACCCAGGACGACGTGAAACTGACCGGTTGGGCGATCGAAAACCGGCTCTATGCCGAAGATCCATACCGCGGCTTCCTGCCCTCCATCGGGCGTCTGACGCGCTACCGTCCTCCGATGGAGATTGCGGCGGGCCCCTTGCTGACCAACGACAAATGGCAGGGCGATGCGCCCGCGGGTGACACGGCTGTGCGCAACGATACCGGTGTCTACGAGGGCGGCGAGATCTCGATGTATTACGACCCGATGATCGCCAAGCTGTGTACATGGGCACCGACCCGCGCCGAGGCGATTGAACGCATGCGCGTGGCGCTGGATAGCTTCGAGGTCGAAGGCATCGGGCACAACCTGCCGTTCCTCTCTGCCGTGATGGATCATCCGATCTTTGTCGAAGGCAACATGACCACCGCCTTCATCGCCGAACAATACCCCGACGGCTTTGACGGGGTAGAGCTGCCCGAGGCCGAACTGCGCCGGATCGCGGCGGCCACCGCAGCCATGCACCGCGTCGGAGAGATCCGCCGGACTCGCGTGTCGGGCCGCATGGACAACCACGAACGCAAGGTCGGCACCGCCTGGAACGTCGCGCTGCAAGGCCAGTCGTTCGATGTGGAAATTCAGGCCGACCCAAAGGGCGCGACGGTGACCTTCGACGACGGCACAGCGCTGCGCGTCGCGGGCGACTGGACACCGGGCGACCAACTGGCCGAGATGACCATCGACGACGCACCGCTGGTGTTCAAGGTCGGCAAAATCTCTGGCGGGTTCCGCGTGCGGGCCCGTGGCGCGGATATGAAAGTGCATGTGCGCAACCCGCGTCAGGCCGAACTGGCCCGTCTGATGCCCGAGAAACTGCCGCCCGACACATCGAAAATGCTCCTGTGCCCGATGCCGGGTCTGGTGGTGAAAATCGATGTAGAGGTCGGCGACGAGGTGCAGGAAGGCCAGAACCTCTGCACCATCGAGGCGATGAAGATGGAGAACATCCTGCGCGCCGAGAAGAAGGGCAAAGTGTCCAAGGTCAATGCCGCAGCGGGGGATAGCCTCGCTGTGGATGATGTCATCATCGAATTCGAATAAGCGCCATGCCAGCCGTTGCCATCATGGGATACAACACGGCGCTGCGGGGGATCCCTTCGCAGCACCGGCCCATATTGCAGCGGCTGCTGGCTGTTCAGTCGAAGATTTTACCTGACTTCTCCTTTGCTTCGCGAATTTCGCGTTGCCGGATGGTCATTTTGTCGATGCTGCGGGTGATCTCGCGGACATCCCAGGGGCGGGGCTTGCGCAGTTTGATCCCGCCGTCTTTGCCCACCAGCACCAACATGAACCCGCGCGGCCGCATCCGCAGCCGCAACGGGCTGCGCGCGCCCGGATCGGTATCGGTCAGGACGATCACGTCACGTTCGATCAGGTCTTCAGGCTGCTCGCGCAAAAGCTCCATCTGGGATTGGAAGGCGGGGTCATCCTCGCTGTCCGCAAAGACCAGAACCGGCCTTTTTTTCCAGTGGAATTCACTCAAATGTTCCATATCTGCGGGCAGGAACAAGCCGGGAACCTCGGGTTCCGTGGCCGTTTGCGCCCCCGCCGAGACCGCAAACAATCCTGCAAAAACAAGGGCTATCACTGGTTTCATTTTGTCTCCTGTCCGTACAGATATAAGCTTGCGCGACGCAATTGCGATGCACAACCGGACATCTGCGCATATTAAGCACTCTGCAACAGGTTTGCGGGCATGACTGGGGCTCAAACTCTTAGTGGGCCGCAGTGGCTGGCCCCCGTTCAAGGATTGGGCAAGCAGATCATGGATATTCTTCTTCACGTCGGTGCACACCGTACAGGAACCACCAGTTTTCAACGCTATCTGGCGGATCACGCCGATCCCATTGCGGCGCAGGGCACCTGCGTCTGGGGGCCGCGCCAGACCCGCGGCGGGCTGTTTGCGGGGCTGTTCCCGGCGTCGGGGATGCTGGCCTCGGGGCCGAATTTGGTAAACGGACGCGTGTCGCTGCTGATGGGCAAGGCGCGCGACCTCGGGGCGGATCAACTGCTGATATCGGACGAGAATATGATCGGCTCGGCGCGCCATTCGGTGCGCAGCGGGCGGCTGTTTCCGGCCATCGGCGAACGTATGGCGCGGTTCGGGGCCAGCTTTGGCGGGCGCGTGACGCAGGTGGTGCTGACCATCCGGCAGACGGACCATTGGTGGGCCTCTGCGCTGGCCTATACCGTGGGGCGCGGGCATCCCGTACCGGACGCCGACCAGATCGCCCGCATCGCCCATGACCGGCGCGGCTGGCGCGATGTCATCACCGATCTTGCCTGCGCCTTGCCCGAGGCGAAGATCAGCATCGCCCGCTATGACGATTATGCTGGCCGCCCCGATGCGCTGTTCACGCAGCTCACCGGCCGTGCCGCCCCCGCCACCACCCAAGGCTATTGGCTGAACCGCCGCCCGGACGAGGCCAGCCTGCGTGCGCAGATGGGCCCCGACGCGGCAGGGCTGCGCAGCGACGGGCTGGGCAACTGGCATCCCTTTAGCGACGCGCAGGCCGCGGCCTTGCGTGAAACCTATGCGGACGATCTGTTCTGGCTGACAGCCGGTGCGGATGGTCTTGCCACCCTGACAGAGACCTCAACCGCCCCAAGAGCCGGCACAAGCTGGCCAGACGGCGATAGAAGAAAAGGACACCACCATGACAGCGGACAAAGAAAACTGGCGCAATCTGGCTGAGGCGGAGCTGCGCGGGCGTAGCCTCGATGATCTGACGTGGCACACGCTGGAAGGCATTGATGTCAAACCGCTTTACACAGCGGAAGATACCGAAGGGCTTGACCATCTGGGCGGCATCCCCGGCGAGGCACCCTTTACCCGTGGGGTGAAGGCGACCATGTATGCCGGCCGCCCGTGGACGATCCGCCAATATGCGGGTTTCTCTACGGCAGAGGAATCGAACGCCTTTTACCGCCGCGCTCTTGCGGCGGGGCAGCAGGGGGTGTCGGTGGCCTTCGATCTGGCCACCCACCGCGGCTATGACAGCGACCACCCCCGTGTAGAGGGCGACGTGGGCAAGGCGGGCGTGGCCATCGACAGCGTCGAGGATATGAAGATCCTGTTCGACGGTATCCCGCTCGACAAAGTTTCGGTCTCCATGACGATGAACGGCGCGGTGATCCCGATCTTGGCGAATTTCATCGTCGCGGGCGAAGAGCAGGGGCATGATAAATCCGTGCTCTCGGGCACCATTCAGAACGACATTCTGAAAGAATTCATGGTCCGCAACACCTATATCTATCCGCCCGAACCCTCGATGCGGATCATCGGGGATATCATCGAATATACCTCGGACCACATGCCGAAGTTCAACTCCATCTCGATCTCGGGCTACCACATGCAAGAGGCGGGGGCGAACCTTGTGCAGGAACTGGCCTTTACCCTTGCCGATGGCCGCGAATATGTGCGCACGGCGATTGCGGCGGGCATGGATGTGGACCGGTTTGCTCCCCGGTTGAGCTTCTTCTTCTGCATCGGCATGAACTTCTTTATGGAGGCCGCGAAACTGCGCGCGGCGCGTCTGCTGTGGTCGCGGATCATGGATGAATTCAAACCGAAGAACCCCAAATCCTCGATGCTACGGACCCACTGCCAGACCTCCGGCGTGAGCCTTCAGGAACAAGACCCCTATAACAACGTGATCCGCACCGCCTACGAGGCGATGAGCGCGGTTCTGGGCGGCACGCAGTCGCTGCACACCAACGCCCTGGACGAGGCGATTGCCCTGCCCACCGATTTCTCCTCGCGCATTGCGCGTAATACGCAGTTGATTTTGCAAGAAGAAACCGGCGTTACCAATGTCGTCGACCCGCTGGCCGGCAGTTACTATGTCGAGAAGCTGACCGCCGATCTGGCAGACGCCGCATGGAAGCTGATCGAAGAGGTGGAAGAGCTGGGCGGGATGACCAAGGCCGTCGCCTCGGGCATGCCGAAACTGCGCATCGAAGAAGCCGCCGCCACGCGTCAGGCCAAGATCGACCGCGGCACCGAGGTGATCGTCGGGGTCAACAAATACCGCCGCGAGGTCGAGGACGAGATCGACATTCTGGATGTCGATAACGTCAAGGTGCGCGACAGCCAGATCAAGCGTCTCGAAGCGATCCGTGGCGCGCGTGACGAAGACGCCTGCAAAGCCGCCCTGGCCGAGCTGACCCGCCGCGCCGCAGAGGGCGGAAACCTGTTGGAAGGGGCGGTCGAAGCCGCCCGCGCCCGCGCCACCGTAGGGGAGATCAGCATGGCGATGGAAGAAAAATTCGGACGTCACCGCGCCGAGGTCAAGACATTGGCCGGCGTCTATGGCGCGGCCTATGAGGGCGACAGCGGCTTTGCGGAAATCCAGAAATCGGTCGAGGATTTTGCCGAAGCCGAAGGCCGCCGTCCGCGTATGCTGGTGGTCAAGATGGGTCAGGACGGGCACGACCGCGGAGCCAAGGTCATTGCGACCGCCTTTGCCGATATCGGGTTCGACGTGGATGTGGGGCCGCTGTTCCAGACCCCCGCCGAGGCCGCGCAGGACGCCGTGGACAACGACGTGCATGTCATCGGCATCTCGTCCCAGGCCGCGGGTCACAAAACGCTCGCCCCACAGCTGATCAAGGCGCTGAAGGATCAAGGGGCCGAGGATATTCTGGTCATCTGCGGCGGCGTCATTCCGCAGCAGGATTACAAGTTCCTCAAGGATGCGGGGGTCAAGGCGATCTTCGGGCCGGGGACAAATATCCCCAATGCGGCGCAGGATATCCTGAAACTGATCCGTGCCGCACGCAGCTAAATGGGCGCGAGGGGGCTGTCTGCCCCCTCACACTCCCCCGAGGATTTGAACCATCTGGAAGCAGGACCAATGATCGAACTGGACCATCTTGCCGTCGCGGGCGAGAGCCTGAAAGCCGCGTCCGACATGGCCGCGCAGGTGCTTGGGGTGCCGTTGCAAGCGGGCGGCGCACATGCGGTGTTTGGCACGCATAACCATCTGCTGGGGCTTGCGGATGCGCTGTATCTGGAGGCGATTGCCGTAGACCCCGACGCGCCTGCGCCTGCCTATGCGCGCTGGTTTGATCTGGACCGGTTCAACGGCCCGGCGCGGCTGTCCAACTGGATTTGCCGCTGCGATGATCTTGAGGCGACGCTGGAAGCCTTGCCCGAAGGTTATGGCGCGCCGGTGGCGTTGCAGCGCGGGGATCTGCGCTGGCGTATGGCGGTGCCGGAAACCGGTATGCTGCCCTATGACAATTGCGCCCCTGCCTTGATGCAATGGGAAGGCGAGGCCCATCCGACCCAGCGGCTTGATGCCTCTGGCTGTCGTCTGCTGACATTGACGGTCCAGCACCCGCAGGCAGAGACGTTGGCGGCAACGCTTGCCCCGATCTTCACCGATGCGCGCGTGGTGTTCGAGGTCGGGACACCGGCGCTGTCTGCCCGTTTTGATACGCCTGCGGGCCGCGCTGTACTGGCATGATCATCCGGCCTGCAAAGGGCAGTGACGCCGGTGTGGTGGCGGCCCTGTGGAATGTGATGATCACGCAAACGCTGTTCACCTTCACGTCGCAGCCCAAGACCGNTGCAGAGGTCGNGGCGCTGATCNNCGGTCGCNCGGGNCAGTTCTGGGTGGCCGANGCGGAGGGTGTCGCCGGTTTCATCACCTACGGGGCCTTTCGCAGCGGGGTGGGGTATCGCGATGCGGTGGAGCATTCGATCGTNCTNGATGCCGCAGCACAGGGCGCGGGTGCCGGCCGTGCCTTGATGCAAACCGCCTGTGATGCGGCCGTCGCACAGGGGCGGCGCGTCATGGTGGCGGCGATCAGCGGGGCCAATCCGGGTGCCGTCGGCTTTCATGCNGCNCTCGGGTTTGACCACGTGGGCAGGATGCCGCGCATCGGGCAGAAGNACGGGCAGCAGCTTGACCTAATTTTGATGCAGAAAATGCTGACGCCCCGCTGACTTCCCCGGCGCTGCCCCGTATGGTGGGCGTCATGTCTATTTGGTCTCGCATCACCGAAGCTTTGTCAGCGCTCACCGCCGGTGAGGGGCTGTCGGCTGTTTTCGACCGTCTGCGCACCCCGCCAGAGCGGTCGGTGGCCTTTACCATTGCGGTGATCGCGCTTGGGGCCAAGATGGCCAAGGCCGACGGGCAGGTGACCCGCGACGAGGTTACCGCCTTTCGCGAAGTGTTCCAGATTGCCGAGGCCGACCAGCAGGGGGCGGCGCGGGTGTTCAATCTGGCACGGCACGATGTGGCCGGGTTCGAGGATTACGCCGCGCGCATTGCGCAGATGTTNGCGGACCAGCCAGAGACGTTGCATGACCTGATCGAAGGGTTGTTCCACATCGCCATGGCCGACGGCATGTACCACCCGAACGAGGATGCGTTTCTGGTGCGNGTCGCGCAGATCTTCGCGATGGATGACAGCGATTTTGCCTCGCTTCGGGCGCGGTTCGTGCCCGATACCTCGCCGNTGCCCCATGCGGTTCTGGGCATTCCGCCCGATGCCTCGCTTGAAGAGGGGCGCGCGGCCTGGCGCAAGNTGGTGCGGGCCAATCACCCCGATGCTCTGGTCGCCCGCGGCCTGCCGCAAGAGGCCATCGCCATGGCCGAAAAACGCATGATCGACATCAACCGCGCGTGGGAGACCTGGTCAGGCAAGGCGCAGTAATGCGGATCGCGACCTATAACGTNGAATGGTTCACNGGTCTGTTCGACGATGAGGANCAACTGTTGCTGGATGACGGCTGGTCGGCGCGCCACAATATCACCCGTGCGCAGCAGGCGCAGGCTTTAGGCACTGTGTTTCGCGCGATGGATGCCGATGCTGTGATGGTGATCGAGGCCCCTGACCAAAGCCGCAAACGCGGCACGGTGGCCGCATTGGAACGCTTTGCCGCGCATTTCGATCTGCGCACCCGCAAGGCGGTGATCGGCTTTGCCAATGACACGCAGCAGGAAATCGCGCTGTTGTTCGATNCNGACCGGCTGTCGGCCACCCATGCGCCCGGTGGTNCGGTCGGGCAGGGGGANGCGCCGCGCTTTGACGGGACGTTGGACATTGATCTGGATATCGACGCGCGCGAGGATCATGTCGTCTTTTCCAAACCGCCNCTNGAGNTNGATATCNTTACCCGCGAAGGGGTGGCATTTCACATGATNGGCGCGCATCTGAAATCCAAGGCCCCCCATGGGGCCAAGACGCCGCAGGATGCGCTGCGCATCGGCATCGCCAACCGGCGCAAGCAGTTGGCGCAGGCGATCTGGTTGCGTCGGCGGATNGATGCGCGGCTGGACGANGGNACGCCGCTGATGGTCTTGGGCGATCTGAACGACGGGCCGGGNCTGGACAGTTTCGAGGATCTTTTCGGGCGGTCCTCGGTCGAGATTGTGATGGGCCACCGGCAGGATCGCGCGCTCGTCGATCCCCATGCGACCCGCGCCTTGGGCCAGCGGATCGGGGCGATGCCCACCACGTCACGCTTCTGGATCGCGCCCGAAAAACGCTATTTGCAGGCGCTGCTGGACTACATCATGATCAGCCCGGCGCTGACCGCGCATCGGCCGCANTGGCGCATCTGGCACCCGTTGGACGACCCNGAATGCTGGGGGGATGCCGCNTTGCGCGACGCCTTGATCACNGCGTCGGATCACTTTCCGGTGACGATTGATCTGGACNTGNCGNCGCGCCTTTAATCCCGCTTTCATCACAAGATGAAATAGGGCAGTCTTCGCCGCATGAGACAGTTTCTTTTGACCACCACCCTGATNTGCCTGTCCAGTGTCGCCGTNGCGCAGGAGCAGGAAAACGACGGCTCCGGCTTTTCCTTGATGGAACGCGGGGCGCGGGATTTCTTTGACGGTATGAAGAAAGAGATGGCCCCCGCGCTGGAAGGGCTAGGCGAGTGGGGNCGCAAGGCCAGCCCCGCGNTGCGGAATTTCATTTCCGAGATGGGGCCCGCCTTTACCGATCTGCTGGAAGAGGTCGAGGATTGGAGCGTCTATGAGCCGCCCCAAAAGATGCCCAACGGCGATATCGTGATCCGCCGCAAGCCAGACCCCGCGCCGGAAGATGACATGCCCGAAGACAAGACACCTGAGGAAACGCCGCCCCCGCCCGCGATCTATCTGGACGAGGTGCCGCAGATCGACCTGTAAGACAGGCTATTTCTTGCAGGTCTTAAGCTGGACCTCGGCCCCCAGGGACAGGGCGAGGGAATTCAGCCGCGCTTCGGCGACCTCTCCGAACAGGGGCATCATGTCGTCGGTCAGCCACAGCTCCAGCAGCTTTTTCTTGGGGAACCAGCGCANNTGGCCGCGCTCTTCCTCGGGGTTCATCCANAGCATCGCGCCAAAGCGCATGGCCTTGCCCAGAATCTCGGCCTCTAGCCGNGTCTTTTCATCGACCATTTCATAGAGGTCTTCGAAACGGGTATTCTCGCGTTTGTTGGAATAGCGGTGCAGCAGCGCCAGCCCCAGATAGATCCGTTCTGAATGNTTCAGCCNGCCCAGATTNGCCCGTGTTGCGTTGTCAAAACAGACNTCGGCGCGGTAGTCGGGATGCGCGCGCCAGCTGACGTCGTGCAGCAGGCAGGCGGCCTTNACCAGNCGTTTGCGCTGCGGCGGNGCGGATTTATAGAGCGGCAGGATAAAGTCGAACAGCGCCTTGCCGAACCCCGGNGTGCGCGCGTCCTTGGCTTCGGCAAAGCGGCAGGCCTCGATCAGNGGGTCGCGGTCGCGCAGGCGTTGGGGCATCTGTTCNTACAGCATCCCCTCGCGGATCCCGTAGCTGGAGATCGCNATATCCTTNGGTTTGAAGGTCTTGACCAGCCGCGACAGCACTTCGGCGGCAAAGGGCACCAANGCCATCCGGCTGGAGGAGACGCCGCTGATCTTGCGCAGNTCTTCATGGTCGCTGGTCTGGATGTGTTTNACCGTCTCGCGGACGGATTTCGGNGTCATCCGGTATTCATGCAGCACGTGCAGCGGGTAGCCGCGGCGCACCATGTCGATGCGCGCGATGGCACGCCANGAGCCGCCCACCANAAACAGACGGTCGCGCTGTGCGCCCATCTTTTCGGCCAGNCCTTCGATCACCGTCTTGATCTGCGCCTGCCGTGCCTTGGCACCGCCCTTGATGTCGCGCAGTTTCAGCGGCCCAAGCGCCGAGGTCACCCGTTTGCCCACGCGCCCGCCCGAGATTTCCGCCAGTTCCATCGACGNCCCGCCGATGTCGCAGACCAGACCAAAGGCACCGGGCCAGCCCAGCAAAACACCCTGCGCTGACAGCCGCGCCTCTTCCTCGCCGTCGATGACCCAGATCTTCAGGCCCGTCTCGCGCTGCACCTCGTCGCAGAAATCACGCCCGTCGCTGGCNTCGCGCACNGCGGCGGTGGCGACGACGGTCAGCTCGGACAGGCCCATGCCNTGTGCCAGCTTGCTGAAGCGGCGCATGGCAGAGAGGGCGCGGACCCGGCCTTCGGGCGANAGATGGCCTGTTTCGGCCATGCCNGCCCCAAGGGCGCACATGATNTTTTCNTTGTAGAAATAGGCAGGCGACCGCGCGGCCCCGTCAAACACCACCAACCGGACAGAGTTCGACCCCACATCGACCACNCCCACACGCGCCAGCGCACGGGCCGANGGGTCTTGGAACAGGGGTTTGCCGAACAGGCCCAGATCAGCGACGCCCGTTTCGGGGACGGGAGAGGGCGGAGGGGTGTCGGTTTTATCTGCCACGGACGCTCCTGCGGGGGCCTTTGTTTGGGGGGCAAGTTGGCCCAGCCGGCCCGCCGCGTCAATCGTTAACGCAAACGGGCNCGTGAAAAACCCCGCCGNGNTGGGGGGATANAAACGCCAGCGGGAACGCAAGNGGANAGATGCGCCTTCGGCGAGAGTTTACAGGCAAAATGAAGCGGTTAGTCTTCGGTATGGGTCAGTTTCGGGACGTCGGATGCGCCCGCCGTGCCNCGNCCGGAGAGAGAGGGGTTCTCCATGAAGAAGCGGTGGCAGTTGAAGGCGAAGGTGCCTTCTGCAATCTCGGGGCGGGCAAAGCTGCCATCGGGGGACATGACCCAGCTTTGCGCCACATCCGCAAGATTGGCNGCCATGACCTGACTGGTGATCTGCGCCTTGACGGTGGGGTTCTCGATCTCGACCAGGGTTTCGACGCGGCGGGTCAGGTTGCGGCCCATCCAGTCGGCGGAGGACATGAAGACCCGCGATTTCTTATGCGGCAGCCCGTAGCCATTGCCAAAGCAGACGATGCGTGAATGCTCCAGNAAGCGCCCGACGATGGATTTCACGCGGATGTTTTCGGATAGCCCCTTGATGCCGGGGCGCAACCCGCAGATGCCGCGGATCACCAGGCTGATCTTCACCCCTGCCTGGCTCGCGGCGTAAAGCGCGTCGATCACATCCGCATCCACGATGGAGTTCATCTTGGCCCAGATCTCTGCCGGTTTGCCAGCGGCGGCATGGTCGGCCTCGGCGGCGATCATCGCCAGCAGGCGCGGCTTCAACGAGATNGGCGAGATGGCGAGGTTGTCCAGCGTGTCGGGTTGCGCGTAGCCCGACAGGTAGTTGAACACTTTGGTCGCGTCGCGGCCCAGCTTCTGGTCACAGGTGAACAGCGACAGATCGGTATAGATCCGTGCGGTGATCGGGTGATAGTTGCCCGTGCCATAATGGGTATAGGTGACCAGTTGATCGCCCTCGCGGCGCACCACGGTCGAGATNTTNGCNTGNGTNTTGAGGTCGAGAAACCCATAGACGACATGTGCGCCCGCGCGTTCCAGCCGGCGNGACTGGCGGATGTTGGCAGCCTCGTCGAAACGCGCCTTGAGCTCGACCAGCGCGGTGACGGATTTCCCGTCTTCGGCGGCTTCGCACAGNGCCTCNACNATGGGNCTGTCGCGCGAGGTGCGGTAAAGCGTCTGTTTGATCGCCACCACNTNNGGATCGCGNGCGGCCTGNGCCAGAAAGCGGACCACCATATCGAAGGTCTCGTAGGGGTGGTGCAGCAGCATGTCCTTGGACCGGATCGCGGCNAACATATCGCCTTCGTGGTCGGTCACGCGTTCGGGGATGCGCGGGGTGAATTGCGGCCAGAGCAGATCGGGGCGGCTATCNGTCACCAGTTCGGACAGGTCGTTGATGCCGATCATCCCGTCCAGTTCGATCACATCCTGCGGGCGCACGCCCAGTTCGGCCATGACCACGGATTTCAGCTTTTCGGGGGCACCGGCGGAATGGGTCAGGCGCACGACCTCGCCGCGGCNNCGGCGTTTCAGGGCGACCTCGAATTCGCGCACCAGGTCNTCGGCCTCTTCCTCGACCTCAAGGTCGCTGTCACGCAGCACGCGGAATTCGAAATGCGCCTTGAGCTTGTAGCCCGGAAACAGCCCCGGCACCTTGAGCACCAGCAGATCTTCGAGCGGCAGGAACCGCAGCGAGCCTTCGGCGGCGGGCAGGGCGACGAAACGGTCGATCTGCGCCGGGATCGGCAGCAGCGCCTGAAGGGGGCGCTTGTCGCTGGTGCGTTCCAGTTGCAGCGCCAGCGCGTANCCGGTGTTGGGGATGAAGGGGAAGGGGTGCGCGGGGTCAATCGCCAGCGGGGTCAGAACCGCAAAGACGCGGTGCAGGAATACATCGTCAAGATAGGCCAGATCGGCCGCGTCCAGATCAGCGGCGCGTTCGAGCATGATGTTCTGGTCGTCCATCTCTGACATCAGATCGACCAGCACGCGCTGTTGTTCGGTCATCAGCTTGCGCGCGTCTTCGTTGATCAGCACCAGTTGCTGGGCAGGGGTCAGCCCGTCGCTGGCGGGGGTGGTGTTGCCCGCCTGAGCCAGCTCGCGCAGNCCNGCGACACGCACGGTATAGAATTCGTCGAGGTTGCCNGCCGAGATCGANAGGAAGCGCAGGCGTTCCAGCAGCGGCACGCGGGGGTTCTTGGCNTCTTCGAGAACACGCCAGTTGAACCCGAGCCAGCTNAGCTCGCGGTTATAGAAACGACCGGGGCCGGTGATGTCCAGATCGGGCATATCCTGCGGCGGNACGAAGGCGGATTCGAGAAAGTCAGCGTTTGTCATGANGGCCTTATGGCGTTGCATTGTAATGGGTTTGTGACGAAATCTGAGAAGATTATCGCGCGGCGTTAAACCCATTGTCCAGCACTTGTGCGGCCAGCGCCCGTGTCACCGGCTTTTGTTGCGCCAGACTGGCGGCATCCAGNGCCGCGACCAGNTCACCCGCGGCNGCGAAAGACCGGTCCATNCNCAGCAGCANATAGGGGATCACATCGGGTTTGGGNGTCAGCTGGCGGTCGGCCAGCAGCTTGGCCATGACNGCNGTGAGCAGGCTGTCATCGGGCGCTTCAAGTGCGGCCGCCGTCGCCGCGCGCATACGNCTGGTCAGNTCAGGCAGATGCAGCCCCCATTGGGGCACCGCNGGGGTGCCGGTCAGCAGCAGGCTATGNCCTTCGGCCAGCACCAGATTGTGCAGGTGGAAAAGATGCGTCTCGGCCGCATTATCGCCTGCGATGTCGGGGACGTTCTCGACCGCCAGCGGGCCTTGNGCCAGCGCGGGGATATCGCCNGTGGCAATGTCGCGCGCGTCGATNATNCCTGCGCCGGACAGATTGGCCCAGACATGCGCCAGATGGGTCTTGCCTGATCCGGGCGGGCCGGTCAGCACCATCTTGCGCCCCGCCCAGGCCTGCCAGCCCTCGATCATGGCCACGGCAATCGCGTTGGACGGGGCGACGAAAAAGTCGTCCCGTCCCAGTGCNGGGCGGCTGGGAAGGTCAAGTCCAAGCTGTTGTGCCATCGTGTCAGTCCGCCGTTTCGTCCAAGGTCTTGCGCTGCGTGCCCTGATATAGCGAGCTTTCGACATATTGCTCGGTCGCGAAGCGTGCAATCACGCCAAGGGCGGCGGCAATCGGCACGGCGGCCAGCATGCCGACAAAGCCGAACAAAGAGCCAAAGACCGACAGCGCGAGGATCAGCCAGACCGGATGCAGCCCGACCGAATTGCCCACCAGCTTGGGGGTGAGGAAGTTGCCTTCAATCATCTGGCCGAGCACGAAGATGCCCGCCACCATCCCGATCGAGAACCAATCCCCCCAGAACTGGAACAGCGCCAGACCGATGGCCAAGGCTCCGCCCAAAACCGCGCCGAGATAGGGGATGAAGGTGACCAGACCCGCGATAAAGCCCACCACAAGGCCGAATTGCAGCCCCACCAGCATCAGCGCGATGGCATAATAGGCCCCTAAAATCAGGCAGACGGTGCCCATGCCGCGGATGAACCCCGCCAGCGTGCGGTCGATGTCACGCGCAAGGCGACGGATCACCGGCGCGTGGTCGCGCGGCAGCAAGCGGTCGATCTGGGCGACCATACGGTCCCAGTCCAGCAGCAGATAGACGGCAACCACCGGCACGATCACAAACAGCACCATCACGTTCAGCAGCGACGCCGCCGAGGAGATCGCCGTGTTNAGCACCTCGCCGCCGCGTTCCTGAATGGTCGACCCGATAGAGTTGATCGAGCTGCGCAGNGTCGATCCTTCGTCCAGCAGGGCGGGGAAACGTTCGGTCAGGAAATTGGTGAAATTGCGGGTCAGCTCGGGGGCGACCTCGAACAGGTTGACGGCCTGATTGATCAAGGTCGGGATCACCAGCAGCGCCATCAGCACGAAGATCAGCAAGGCGACAAGCGTGATCACCATCGTGGCCATCGCGCGGCTNAGNCCCATGGCTTCNAGCCGGTCGGCCACGGGATCCAGGAAATAGGCAATCGCCGCCCCGATCAGAAACGGCAGCAGCACGTTACCGGTGAACCACAGGAACACCAGAAAAATCGCCCCCGCGACACCCCAGTATTTCATCTGATCTCTGATAGGCAGGCCCATGCCGCATCCTCGCATTCTGGTTTCGGTCGACATTGCGCAACGGGGCCGGTTTTTCAAGGCCCGTGGTGAAATGGATCGGCAGNACNCGCCGATAGGGCAGGTGCCTTCGGCGAGGATTTAGAGCCATTTGGAAGCGGGCGTGGCGCGGTCAATNCAGGCGGACGCCCTGATCTTGCAGGGTTTTTTGCACGNGCTCCAGCGGCACGGCTTCCAGCGGGCAGCCCGAAGCCAGCGCGATGGCCGCCGCGACGCCCGCGCCTTGGCCCGCCACCGTGCANCACGCCATGTTGCGCGTGGCGGCATGGGCGATTTTATCGCCGCCGATGGCGCGGCCCGCGACGAGCAGATTCTTCACCCCTTTGGGCAGCATCGCACGGTAGGGGATATGCATGTAGCGCCCCGTGGTGGGGATGATCAACACGCCGTAGCCGTCGATGAACTCGGGGTAGATGCCGATACTGTCGTCAAAACGGGCCTGCTGGCGCACGTCGGTTTCGGTCATNTTGTANACCGCGTCGATCTTGCGCGTATCGCGGATGCCGATGCTCATGCCGAAATTGCGCAGCCGCGCGGTCTCGCAGCCCGGCGTATAGGCCTTGAGCGCGTCAATCGCNTGCATCGCCTGCGCGCGGCCCTCGATCTCGAAGCGGGTCATGCTGTCGGGGTCGGTGCCGTCGCATTCTGCAAGGTGGACGAGGTTCATATAGGTCATCTCGCCACTGTCATGCACAGCGCCCCANGTGCCCCCGATGGTATTGAGGTTGGCGGGCATNCGCCCGTCGCGGATGGCCTGGGCAAAGGGTTTGGCCAGAAACGGAGAGAACATCGCGTCTTCCTTGCCATCGGTTTCGACCACCCATTCGCCNGTGGACCAATTGGCNTANGTCTGCGGGTCGGCCTTGACCCCCGCCATGAAGGCCGCCTTANCGACGCCCGCGATGTGGAACATGACCGAGGCNGCCTGCATCTCCTCGACCGGGGTCTTGTAGGTCGGGGCACCNGCNCGNTGNGCGACATCGGCGTCNCCCGTGGCATCGATCACGATTTTGGCGAGGATCGCCTCGCGGCCCGCTTTTGATTCGACGATGACNCCCCGGATCGTGTCGCCCATCCATGATGGGNGCTNCGAACTGGCGGTGCAGCATNGGGTGGATNCCTGCTTCGGTCACCAGCCGGTCNGCGACAAGTTTGAACCCCTCGCTGTCCAGCTCGTAGCTGAGCGATTGGGATTCAGGGCTGGCAGCCCCCATCGCCTTGGCGCGTTCCTCGAATTCCCAGCCGATGCCGCCGGCCTCTATCGTCTGTTCATGGCGGTACCAGGCAAAGCCTTCGACACCGACCACGGTGATATTGCCGCCAAAGCAGCCGAACCGGTCGAGCAGCGTCACCTCTGCCCCGGCGCGGGCGGCGGCAAGGGCCGCGGCCAGACCACCGGGGCCGGAGCCGATCACCAGCACGCCAGTCTCGTGGATCACAGGGGTTTCGCGCGCGGGCTCTAGGATCAGGGTCATAGGGCGTCCTTTTGTTTTGTGCCGCTCACAACAAACGCGTCTGTGCGCCGAGGGTCAATCGGTTGCGGGACGCGGGACTTGGTGCCCCGCTGTTGGTGCCCCTTCTGTTCGTGATTGTCTCGGCGCGGGGATTATCATAGTCAGGTGCCAATTCACTCTGAGAGGATCATCATGCGTCTGTCCCGTTATTTTTTGCCTGTGCTCAAGGAAAACCCCTCTGAGGCGCAGATTGTCAGCCACCGGTTGATGCTGCGGGCGGGCATGATCAAGCAATCGGCGGCGGGGATCTATTCGTGGCTGCCGCTTGGCTTCAAGGTGCTGCGCAAGATCGAAACCATCGTGCACGAAGAACAGCAGCGCGCGGGCCACATCCCGATGCTGATGCCGACGCTGCAATCGGCGGACCTGTGGAAGGAATCCGGCCGCTTTGACGCCTATGGCCCCGAGATGCTGCGTATCAAGGACCGTCAGGACCGCGATATGCTTTATGGCCCCACGAACGAGGAAATGATCACTGATATCTTCCGCAGCCACGTCGGGTCGTACAAGGACCTGCCGATGACGTTGTACCACATCCAGTGGAAATTCCGCGACGAGGTCCGCCCCCGTTTCGGCGTCATGCGCGGCCGCGAGTTCCTGATGAAGGACGGCTATACCTTTGATCTGACAAAAGAAGACGCGCTGCACGCCTATAACCGCCATCTGGTGACCTATCTGCGCAGCTATGAACGCATGGGGCTCCAGGCGATCCCGATGCGCGCGGATTCCGGCCCGATCGGCGGCGACGACACGCATGAATTCCTCGTGCTGGCGGAAACCGGCGAATCCGAGGTGTTCTATGACAGCCAGATCACCGAGCTGAAGTTCGGCGACCGCGAGATCGACTATGATTCCGTCGACCAGTGTCAGGCCGTGATGGAGGAGTTCACCTCGCGCTATGCCCGCACGGACGAGACCCATGACGAAGCGCTTTTCGCCGAAGTCCCCGCCGAACGCCAGCGCAGCGCGCGCGGGATCGAAGTGGGGCAGATCTTCTATTTCGGGACGAANTATTCCGANCCGATGGGGGCGACCGTACAGGGGCCCGANGGCAAGCCNGTGCCGGTGCACATGGGGTCGCACGGCATCGGCGTCAGCCGNCTGCTGGGCGCGATCATCGAGGCATCGCATGACGACAAGGGCATCATCTGGCCNGAGGGCGTGACGCCGTTCCATGTNGGGATTGTGAACCTCAAGCAGGGCGACGAACAGGCGGATGCGGCCTGTGANGCGCTNTATGCCAGCCTGCAGGCTCTGGGTCTGGACCCGCTGTATGACGACACCAAGGAACGCGCGGGTGGCAAGTTCGCGACGATGGACCTGATCGGCCTCCCATGGCGGATCACNGTCGGGCCGCGGGGNCTGAAAAACGGTGTGGTCGAGCTGACCTCGCGCCGCANCGGCGAAAGCGAAGAGATGACNCCNGANGCCGCGGTNGAAAAGATCGCCGGGATTTATCGCGGTATCGCTTAACCTTNAACGACNGGCCTTGGAACGNGGGGCCTTGAAAAACGGGGGCGGATCATGAAGCGCTGCACAACGGACCTTTGGGGCGTTTCATGATCCTGCGGGCGCTGACCCTTGCTGGCGGTGTGGCGGGCGCGGCGGTGACCTCGCAATTCCCCGAATACTCNCAGCAATATNTGCAACGGTTGGGCGGGGCGGTCGATGCGCTGCACGAGGTCGTTGCCGATTTCGATGCCAGCGCCCAAGCGGTCGGCCTGTCGCGCAGCGATGCCNTGGCGCAGATGACCGGCACCGCGTTTATGGAGCGGCGCCGCGCCGATATGGCCGCGACCTTTNCCCGCTACGAGACATTGCAAACCGCCCTGACCCGATTGCAGGGGCAGGGGCCTTTCATGCGCGCCTACCACCTGCCGCAGATGTCGGACCCGCAGATCGCGGGGGCNGCGTGGCAGGCGTTTCAGCCCGCNGTACCGTTGAANTTTGCCGGNGTGGTGTTTGCTGGNGTNGGNTTTGTCGCGGGCGGCTTGGGGCTAGCGATGCTGCTGCGACTGTTACGCGCCCCGTTCCGGCGGCGCGGNGCCCGCATANCGGCGCAGGGCCGCTGACACNCNNGCCTTTACCTGCGGTACAAGCTGCCGCGCGACCACTCCTCGCTTGACCCTATTCCTAGCTTGACCCGATGCGCCGAAACCGCGAGGTTGCGCGCGATTGATCCCAGATCGGAACCATCCCTTGGCCAAACCAGTATCCTCGACACCGCCCTTCGCCCCTTTTGAATGGATGATCGCCTGGCGCTATCTGCGTGCGCGTCGCGCCGAAGGNGGCGTGAGCGTGATGACCTGGATCAGCCTGATCGGGATCACGCTGGCAGTCTTTGCCCTGATCGCGACCCTTGCCGTGCGGTCGGGCTTTCGGGCTGAATTTGTCGATACGATCCTAGGGGCCAATGCCCATGTGACCGTGTATAATATGGCGTCGGTGGATGAGAACGGCGTGTCCCAGACGGGGATACCCGATTACACCGAGATGGCCGCGCGTGTGGCCCAGGTGCCGGGCGTGACGCAGGTGGCCCCTTTGGTGCGCGGTCAGGTGATGGCCAACAAGGGTCAGGCCAACGCGGGGATCGAGATTTTCGGCATCGAGGCCACCGATCTGGCCAATATCCCACGCATCGCCAACCCCGAAACCGCCGACGGCGATCTGGCCGATTTCGAACAGGGCATCGCCATCGGGTCCGGCGTGGCNCAGGCNCTGCGGGTCGGCTTGGGCGANACGATCAAGATCATCTCTCCGAACGGGGTGAAAACCGCCTTTGGCACNTCGCCCCGCGTGAATGGCTACGAGGTGACCTATATCTTCTCGGCCGGGCGCTATGACATCGACCGCACCCGCGCCTATCTGCCNCTGGCCGAGGCGCAATCCTTCTTCAACCGCGAAGGCGTCGCCGATGAGCTTGAGGTGATGGTCGAAAACCCCGATAGCGTGGATGATCTGACCGTGCCGCTGCTATCCGCCGCGGGGGAACGCGGCCTGATCTGGACATGGCGCGATGCGTCGGGGTCGTTTNTNAGCGCGCTGGATATCGAGGACCGCGTGATGTTCGTGATCCTCAGCATCCTTGTCTTGATCGCGGCGATGAATATCGTCTCGGGCCTGATCATGCTGGTCAAGAACAAGGGGCGCGACATCGGGATCCTGCGCACCATGGGGCTGAGCGAAGGGTCNATCCTGCGCGTGTTCTTCATCTGCGGGGCCTTCACGGGCATCATCGGCACCGCGATGGGGGTGATCCTTGGCTGTCTCTTCGCGCTCTATGTCGATCAGATTTTTGCCGTCGTGAACTACNTCTCGGGGGGCAACGCATGGGATCCATCGATCCGCGGCATCTACTTCCTGCCCGCCAAACTGCAATTCGGTGACGTGATGTCGGCTATCGGCCTGTCGCTTGGCCTGTCCTTCGTCGTCACCATCTTCCCCGCGCGCCGTGCCGCGCGCATGAACCCAGTCGAGGCGCTGCGCTATGAATGATCCTGTTTTGCGGCTCTCGGGGATTGGCAAATCCTACAACCCCGGCCAACCGAACGAAGTCAACGTGNTGCGCGGCATCGACCTGACCGTCGCCGCCGGAGAGGTCGTCGCACTGGTCGCCCCCTCTGGCGCGGGCAAGTCAACGCTGCTGCATATCGCNGGTCTGCTNGACACGCCCGACACCGGCACNGTNGANATNGGCGGCACCGATATGACAGGGCAGTCCGATCGCAAACGCACTGGCGTGCGGCGGCGCGATGTGGGGTTTATCTACCAGTTCCACCACCTGCTGCCTGAATTTTCCGCGTTGGAAAATATCGTCCTGCCGCAGCTGGCGAACGGTGTCTCGCAGTCCGAGGCGCAGACCCGCGCGCTGTCCTTGCTGGACGAGGTTGGCATCGGCCACCGCGCCGACCACCGCCCGGCGGCGCTGTCGGGGGGCGAACAGCAACGGGTCGCTTTCTGTCGTGCGCTGGCCAATGCGCCACGGCTGCTGCTGGCGGATGAGCCCACAGGCAACCTTGATCCGACCACCTCGGATCAGGTCTTTGCCGCGCTGATGACGCTGGTGCGGGGCACGGGGCTGTCGGCGGTGATTGCGACCCATAACCTTGAGCTTGCCGCGCGGATGGACCGCCAGATCCGGCTGGAGGCAGGGCAGCTCGTCGCGCTTTAAGGCGGCTGCCTTAATTTATCCTTACCCAGACCCAACGGGCGCCACGAGCAGGGGGCAAACTGTGTCAAAACAGGATGTTGCCATGTCACCTTTGCTCGTCATGCTCTTTGCCGCTTTCGGCCCCATGCTGGCCGTGTTTGACCCGTTTGGCGAGGATACGGAGGATGAGGTCGAGGACGAAGAAATCCCCATCGGCGTGCCCGATATGGGGACGACCACGGGCGCAGGCATGGACGATGTACTGACCCCCGACCCGGCAGATCCTGAAGCCGACGCGCCAACCGCCACGCCGACCGACGTGCCGATCGCGGAGGATCCAGCGGTCGAGACGATCGACGACACCGCGCAACCCCCCGAGGATGACGCACAGTCGCAAACCGGCACGGCGGGGGATGATACATTGCAAGGCACCGACGGGCGCGACATCCTGTTTGGCGGGCAGGGCAATGACACGCTTTCGGGCGGGGTCAACGCCCAAGACGGCAGTGACGACGGGGTCGCTGACGAGCTGATCGGTGAAGACGGCGACGACAGCCTGCGATTGGGGGCGAATGACACCGGCATCGGGGGCACGGGCGCGGACAGGTTCACTGCGATCTACGGCGCCACAGGCGGGATCACGGTCACCGATTATGACGTGGGCACCGATGCCCTGATTGTCGAAACCGACGATGAAAACGCCTCTGTCACCGATCAGACCGTCGCGGATGGAGAGTTGACGGTCACGCTCAGCACAGGGCTCACCATCACCCTGCCGGGGATCGAAAACCCCTTGGCCGAGGATGAAATCCTCTTTGTGCTGACCAACCCGCTACAAGACGCGGCCTGAACGGCCTCAGGCTTGCTGGGTCAACCAGACACCGGCACACATGAGGGCAATGCCAGCGGCCCGCGCTGCCCCCAAGGGCGACACCTGGGCGCCGAACAGCCCGAAATGGTCAATCGCCGCGGCGCTGAAAAGCTGGCCCACCAGAACAAAGAACACCGCATTGCCGACGCCGAAATGCGGCGCGATAAAAGTGATCGACAGAATGTAGAAGGCCACCAGAAATCCGGCCAGCAGCAGATGCTTCGGGGCCGCGGGGATCTGCGCAAACCCTTGCCGCCCCACCAACATCGCGACCAGTAAGCTGACTGTAAACGCCACCACAAACAGCACCGTAGCCGCTGCCGCAGGGGATCCGATCCGGCTACCAAGCCCTGCGTTCAACGCGGCCAGAACGGGAATGCCAACCCCGGCCAAAAGCATCACAACTGCATAATGCGCCATGAGAGTCCCTAATCTTTCCCGTTTCTTGATCCAGATCATGGCGAAGACCCCCGCCAAGGGCAAGCATCCCCGTGACCTACCGGAGGATCATATGATGAAAACCATAATCGCCCTCGGCGTGCCGCTGCTCTTGGGGCTGGCCGCCTGTATGCCCGCACAGACCCTGCCCGAGGCCCCCGACCGCGCGGAAGGGGCGGCATTTTTTACCGAAAACTGCGTGCAATGCCACGGGCTGAACGCCCAAGGGGCCGGCGCCGCGGCCAAGGGCCTTCGCCCGCAGCCCCGCGACCTGACCCTCCTGGCGCGCGACAATGGCGGGCGGTTTCCGCAGACCAAAACGCTGGCCTATATCTACGGCGACCCTGCAGGCGATGCTACAGACAGCCACCTGCAACGGGTGATGCCACACTTTGGCGAGGGCATGGCGCTGGATCTGGTGCCAGTCGACCTAGATGGCCAGCTGACGCCCACACCAAGGGTGCTGGCGGGGCTGCTGGTCTATCTTGAAAGCATCCAGCGCTAACTACAGATCCCGTTTACCTCCACCCCGTCCCAGGGCATCCGCACCGCATAGGGCCGGCTTTGGGGCAGGGGTGCTACGGGCATTTCTTGCGAGATCAGCGCATGCAGCCGTTTGGTGCGCGGTGCCTGCGGGTCCAACGCGCGACAGCAGACGAATTCCTCGACGATAGAGCCTTGTTGTTCAAAGGCAAAATCCAGAAACTTCGGGTCGCTCTCCAGATCAAAGAGATACGGGTCCGCCCCGCCGCCATGTTCAAACGCCGCACGCAGCGGCGAATAGCCCGTCGTCTTGCGGTTCTGCCACTGCCAGATATGGGTCAGCTCATGGGCAAAGATCATCGCCGCGATCAGCCCGATCCGGTCGGGATAGTCGGGCAGGTAATCGTCCAGATACCAGTCTTCGTCAAACAGCACCGTATTCCACAGCGCCACGGCGGCGGGTTTGGTAGTGATCACCTCGCCGACCTTTTCAGGCGGCAGGATACGTTCGCGACAGGTCGTGCGCGGTCGCGCCTTGCGCGTCATCGTCACCCCGCGCGAGGGCGACCCGTCATGCAGCCGCACCTTGGGGTAATTGAGCGTATCCCCCATGATATCGCCCGCGAACAGCAGCTCATTCTGGGTCAACGGCCGCCCGCAAGAGGCCAGAAACATGAGGAGGATGAAGGCTCGGATCATGCCGAAACGTTGAGTGAAAGCGTGGTGCGGATCAAGCGGTATTTTTGACGTGAGGCCCGTGTTGAAATCTTCCGAGGGAAGGTTTCAGGGGCGAACGGGCGGAGCCCCGGGGGGGCAGTTGCAACATTAAGAAACTGGATGCAAGCTATGGGATTTAAGTTGGTTCCGACAGGCTGAACCAGTCAAATTCAATAGTAGACGCTCAATCGTCCTAGTTAGCTAACTTCAGAGCAGCACATGGGTCGTTTCCATTCGCTACCCAGTCAAATTTGCCAGAACGTACAGCTAAATCCGTGGCTGTTGTTTCAAGTCGCCAGCTAGCCCCGGAAAGATCGAAAAAACGATATGGAATGGTACCATATGCATCACAATAAGATTCTAGTATACGTCGGAACATTTTGTGGCTGACAGTATCGGAAATATTTTCTTCGATAACAGTAAATGGCTTGGTGATATCTGTCTTTACGATAGGAATGAATTTGGCGAAAGTGAATGCAATTTTCCAACCATCGCCTAGAAATACGGTTACAATGCCTGCGCCTCCGAGCGGGGCCTTTTCAACGGAGATATTGGCGTTCTCAGTTACCTCAAACATCCAGCTCCTCCACAAACTGGGCGTTCTCCTGAATATACTGGTAGCGCAGCTCCGGTTTCTTCCCCATCAGACGTTCGACCAGATCGCCGGTCTCTCCGGGCATGTCTTCGTCGACGGTGACGCGGATCAGCTTGCGGGTGGTGGGGTCCATCGTGGTCTCTTTCAGGTCTTTCGCGTCCATTTCGCCCAGACCCTTGAAGCGTTGCAGATCGATCTTGCCTTTGCCGCCCAGGCCTTTCTCAAGCCACATGTCCTTTTCCGCATCATCCGCCACATAGACGCGCTTGGCCCCTTGGGTCAGACGGTAAAGCGGCGGACACGCGAGGTAGAGGTGCCCGGCGTCGATCATCGGGCGCATCTGGGTGTAAAAGAACGTCATCAGCAGCGCCGCGATATGGGCCCCGTCGACATCCGCATCGGTCATGATGATGATCTTGTCATAGCGCAGATCGTCCAGATTGAACTTCGTGCCCATTCCGACGCCAAGCGCCTCGCATAGATCGTTGATCTCGGCATTGGTGTTCAGCTTGCTCGACGCGGCCCCCAACACGTTGAGGATCTTGCCTTTCAGCGGCAGTAAGGCTTGCGTGTTCCGGTTGCGCGCGCCCTTGCCGGAGCCACCGGCGGAATCGCCCTCCACGATGAACAGCTCGGTGCCTTCGCGGGTCTTGGAGGTACAGTCGGTCAGCTTGCCGGGCAGGCGCAGCTTTTTCGTGGCGGTCTTGCGCGCGGTCTCTTTTTCCTGACGGCGGCGCAGGCGTTCTTCGGCGCGCAGCACAAGGAAATCAAGGATCGCACCCGCACTTTTGGTATCCGCCGCCAGCCAGTTGTCAAAGTGGTCGCGCACGGCGTTTTCCACCATGCGCTGCGCGTCCACCGTCGCCAGACGGTCCTTGGTCTGGCCGACGAATTCAGGCTCGCGGATAAAGCAGGACACCAGCGCACAGCCGCCGGTGATCAGATCGTCGCGGGTGATGGTGCCGGCCTTCTTGTTGCCGACCAGTTCGCCATAGGCTTTGACACCCTTCAGGATCGCGGACCAGAAGCCCGCCTCGTGGGTGCCGCCTTCGGGGGTGGGGATGGTGTTACAATAGGACTGGATGAAGCCATCGCGCGACGGCGTCCAGTTGATCGCCCATTCGACCTTGCCCGGTGCGTTGAACTTCTCGCGGAAGTCGACGGTGCCACCAAAGGGATGCTCGGCGTAGGTTGTCGACCCTTTCAGCGTTTCGTTCAGATAGTCCGACAGGCCGCCGGGGAAGTGGAACGTCGCCTCTTGCGGGGTGTCGCCGTCCTGCTGGCCGCATTTCCACCGGATTTCGACGCCGGAAAACAGATAGGCCTTGGACCGCGCCATCGTGAACAGCCGCGCGGGCTTGAGCTTGAGCGGGCCAAAGATCTCTGCATCGGGGTGGAAGGTGACAGCCGTGCCGCGCCGGTTCGGGGCCGCGCCGATTTTCTCAAGCTTGCCTTGGGGGATGCCGCGCGAAAACTCCATCGCGAACAGCTCGCGGTTGCGCGCGACTTCGACCCGCAGGTGATCCGACAGCGCGTTGACCACGGACGACCCCACACCGTGCAGACCGCCCGAGGTCTCGTACGAATCGCCCGAGAATTTGCCGCCCGCGTTCAGCGTGCAAAAGATGATCTCCAGCGCCGATTTGCTGGGGTCTTTGGGGTGCGGATCGGTGGGGATGCCGCGCCCGTTGTCACGCACGGTGACATGGCCGTTTTCATGCAGTTCCAGTTCAATCCAGGTGGCATGGCCCGCGACGGCCTCGTCCATCGAGTTATCGATGATTTCCGCGACCATATGGTGCAGCGCGCGATCGTCCTTGCCCCCGATGTACATGCCGGGGCGCAGGCGCACGTGCTCCATATCCTCAAGAACCTGGATCGAAGAGGCATCATATTCCTTGGCGTTGCTCTGCGCACCGGAAAGAAGATCGGACATGTAGGGGCCTGCCTGTCTGTTGCTTTTGTTGAGCCTCCCACTATGCCAGAGCGCTATGGTCGGGGGAAGGGCGGATGACGTCGCAATGCGGTGTTTCCTGTGGCTGTGCCTTTGCTATCATCGCTGCAAGAAACCGTTGGAAGGCTTGCTATGACGTTTGACACCGTTACCCCCACCACCCTGCGCGATGTGCCCAACTGGCGCTATATGATGCAGGAATGTGACGAGCTTTATCGCTACCTGCCCGCGGGCGGCAGCGACCGGATCAAAAGCCATCAACGCAAGGCGCGCGAGGCCATCGCAAGGCTGCTGCGGGGCAATGCCGAACTGCGGTTGCAGCCGCGTGCGGAAAAGCCTGTNACCGCCCATNTGCGCCGCGCGCTGGACGAGGGCAAGCAGGGGGCCTTGGCCCCCGCGGTCCGGGCGCTGGATGCCGTGGCCCATGANCTCAGCTGGCAATANGGCTACGAGAAAGTCCCCAAGGGGCTGACCAACAGCTANGCCTATGCCGAACTGGCAGGGGCGCAGGGNCCGGTNGTCAGCCATGATATCATTCTGGGCGTGGTGCTCTTCGCGCCGGGCTGCACCTATCCGGCCCATGCCCATAAGGGGATCACCGAAAGCTACGTCTGTCTGTCAGGCGCGGTGTCCGAGAACCATCAGGGCGTCTATGTGCCCGGTTCGATGATCTTTAACCCGCCCGAACATCTGCACCGNATCACNGTGGGCGACCGCGAACCGGCGCTTCTGGCCTATGCGTGGATGGGCGATCCTGCCGATCTGCACCAGCAGAAAATGGTCTTTACCCGCGCCCGCCCGCGCCCGTAAATAANGCGCGGGACGGGGCAGGCGCGGCCTAAAGCCAGTTCAGAATGGCCTCCGCCACCTCTTGCGGTTTTTGGTGGTGCAGCCAGTGATCCGCGCCCTCGATGGTGACGCGGGTCAGGTCGGGGGCGTAGTCCTCAAGCCCGCGGGTCGTCTCGGGCAGCAGCGCGGTATCATCGGTGCCCCAGACCAGCAGNTGCGGGCAGCGCACCTGCAACCGCGCCGGATCAAAGCTNAGCGCGTCGTCAATCGCCTCGCCCTCGGCCCCCAGTTTCAGCGGAGAGGCGCGATACCAGTTCACCATCCCGCGCAGCCCCGCCGCGTCGCGCCAGGCGTCCTTGTAGCCCGCCAACGTCTCGCCCTCTAGCCAGCTCATATCCATATGCGCCGAGAACAGCCCCATCAGCNTGTCGAAATCATCNGCGGCCAGAATATCCTCTGACCCCTCACGGCGNAGGAAATGGATGTATTGCGACGCATCNGTCTGCGCNCCGCCCTTGGCNAGCTCGCGCTGGAAGGGGGCGGGGTGGACGCCGTTCATNATGATCAGCTTCGATACCAGATCAGGCCGCCCGATGGTCANCGCATAGGCGACAGAGGCCCCCCAGTCATGGCCCAGCAGGATCACGGGGTCGTCCCCGATCANCGCCGCCATATCCGACACCAGCTTCGATGTCTTATACTGCTCTNCCTCGGCGGGTCGCCAGCTTTGCCCATAGCCGCGCTGGTCGGGGGCAATGCANTGGAACCGCTTGGCCAGCAGCGGGGCCAGATCGTTCCACGCGCCCGAATANTCGGGAAAGCCNTGCAGCATCAGCAGCTTGGGCGCGNCCTCATCGCCCCAGTGGCGGATAAAGAAAGGATTGCCGTTGATCTGGCGGGTTTCGGTCCAATGGGCGGTCATNTCGTCTTCCTTTTCGGTTTGTCCGGGGCGGGGCCGGCGGGCAAATGCTCCAGCCGCAGCCCTGCGGCGGAGCCCGGGGCGAAACCGGGCCAGTCAGCCCCGTCCAGCATCCCTGCGGTGTCGTCACCGCGCAGATGCATCCCCATNAAGGCNGCCGCATAATGTTGCGCGATGTTGTTCATGCGCAGCGTGTCCCAGACCGGATCGGCATAGTGCTGGAACGGTGCCCACCCCAGCAGATCCGAATGCGCCCAGCTTTCCAGCGGGGCAGGGATCGGNGCGGCGGCATTATGGCCCGCGTTGATAAAGCTNANCAAATAGCGGTCGCTGGCGCAGCCGGTGAAGAGGCNGCGCATCGCGGCATAGTCTGATACATCATCNACGGTGCCGGCCATCATGAACAGCGGCGTGTCCATCTGCGCCAGCCCACCGGCATCCCACATCGCCTGCCCGTTGCCCCAAGGGCCGATGGGCATGATCGCGCACAGCCGCGGGTCGCGCAGGGCGGCGTGGGTCTTNGACCCCGCAAGATGCCGCGCAAGGCTGNCGCCCTCGGGCGCGCGNGGATGCTGCAACGCCGNCTCGGCCAGACCNGCNCCGCCAAAGATCATCGCCCCGTANCCGCCCATGGAATAGCCGATCATCCCGACGCGGCGACAATCCACCAGATCGCCCAACGGTCCCGTCAGCGCCTCCATCGCGTCAATCACCGCGCGCTGGTCCAGCGGACGGTTCAGCAACGTCACCCCGAAGGCCTGCTGATCCTCGTAGGTACTGCCCGCGTGATCCGGTGCCGCCACGACAAAGCCTTGGCGCGCAAGGGATTCCGCCAGATGGCTCAGCAAAAAGCGGTTGCCGGGATACCCGTGCGAGATCACGATCAACGGCGCGGAAAAACCCGTGGCGACAAAAGCCTCGCGGCAGGCCGACCCGTGCAGGACAGTCGGCGTCACCCCGTCGCGCAGCAAGGTGGCATAGGACGTCCCCGCACCCGTGCCTTTCGCCGCCGGATACCAGACCTCTAGCGTCAACTGGCGCGTGTCGGAAACAGGGGCGGTCAGGGTGGTCACGCCGACGGGATGGGGGCCGCGCTGCGCCAGCGCTGGCGCGTCGGGGCGCAGCAGATCGATGCGGTTGTGCAAGGCGGTGTCCTCCCAACTTCGGTGTCGCGACTGTGGCGCGGCCAGCCGCGGGGTGCAAGCCCGCCCGACCACGCAGACGGCCGCGCTGCCTTCCCCTAGGTCATCGGCTCTTTCCCTTGCGGGCGGGGCGGCGTAGGAAAGGCGCATGACACAGCAAATGACATATCCGGGCCACGCCCGAGCCATCACCGTGATGGGGCTTCCGCTTGTAGGCGGGCATCTGGGGCAGATCGCGATCGGGGTCTCCGATACGGTCATGGCGGGCTGGTACAGCGTAGAGGCGCTGGCCGCTGTCACCCTCGCCAGCACCTATTTCTTCGTGCTGCTGATCTTCGGGTCGGGCTTTGCATGGGGCGTGATGCCATTGGTCGCGGCCTTTGACGCCGAGGGCGACGAGGTCGGCCTGCGCCGCGCCACCCGCATGGGCATGTGGCTGTCGATGGGCTTTGCCGTGCTGGCGCTGCCGCTGATGATCTGGTCGCGGCCGATCATGGCGTTGATGGGGCAGGATCAGGCNCTGGCCGATATGGTNGACGGCTATCTGTTTATTGCCGCTTGGGGCATCTTCCCCGCGCTGATGGTCATGGTGCTNAAAAGCTACCTCGCCGCGCTGGAACGCACACAGGTCGTGCTGTGGATCACGCTGCTGGCGGGCGTCGCGAACGTGCTGGCCAACTATGCGTTCATCTTCGGCAACTGGGGCGCGCCAGAGCTTGGCGTGCGCGGTGCGGCCATCGCCTCTGTCACGTCGCACAGCGTGTCGCTGGTCGCGGTGGTGATCTATGTGCTGTGGAAAATGCCGCAACACCAGATGTTTGTCCGCCTCTGGCGCCCCGATTGGGAGATGTTGGCCCGTGTTTTCCGCCTTGGCCTGCCCATTGGGTTCACGGGGCTCAGCGAGGTTGGGCTCTTTGCCGCCAGCGCCGTCATGATGGGCTGGCTGGGCACCGTAGCGCTGGCCGCCCACGGCATCGCGCTGCAACTGGCGTCGATCACCTTTATGGTGCACCTTGGTATCAGCAACGTGGCNACGATCCGCGCAGGCAATGCCTATGGCCGCCGCGATCCGGCGCATCTGGCGCGTGGCGCGATCACCGCGACGGTGATGTCGGCGCTGGTCGCAGTGTTGACGATCTTTGTCTTCGTGATGTGGCCCGAACCGCTGATCAACCTGTTCATGCAACGTGACGAACCCGCGCGTGACCAGATCCTTGTCATCGGGGTGGGGCTGCTGGCAATGGCGTCACTGTTCCAGCTTGTCGATGGCGCGCAGGCCGTGGCCTTGGGCATTCTACGCGGAGTGCAGGACACCACAGTGCCGATGCTCCTTGCGGGCTTCAGCTATTGGATCGTGGGCATGCCCGCGTCGTATCTGCTGGGCTTTGTCTTCGATCTTGAAGGGGTCGGCGTCTGGCTTGGGCTGGTCTTTGGTCTTGGCGTGGCGGCGATCCTGCTGAACGCGCGCTTCTGGGGCAGCGTGCTGAAACGTCTGGGGCCAACAGACCCCGCAGCCGCGTAACACCACCCGCTGACCGGCAGCCGCCTAGGGCAGCCGGTCGGCCTTCTTGCGTACCAAGGTGCTGCGCAGATCATGCATCGCCAACAGCAGCGCGTCCGTGACAGCATCAAGCTGGTCGTCCGTGGCCTTTGACTGCACCCANTGCGTTGTCAGGTTCAGATAATCCACCGCNCGGTGGATATCGTCGATNTCGCGNTGCGCCAGCACCTGTGCGCGCTCGGTCATCCACTGGCGGATACGCGCCAGATCGCCGTCCGACAGCACGCGATCGCCTTGGGGTTTAATCTCGCCGTTGCGGATGTTCACAACGGCGATCTGGTCCATCTCGATCCGCCGCTGGCGGTTCTCTGCATCCACGCGAAACACCGCCGCGCCATTCTCGCGCACGCGAAAGTAATACTCTGGCAGGTCGCTCGCCATGGGGGGCTCCTTTACGGTCTGGCTTAGCTCAGCGCGGCGCAGAACTGCTGCAAACGGGTGCAGGCTTCTTTCAGCGCCTCGTCCGAGGTGGCATAGCTGATGCGGAAGTTCGGGCTCAGGCCAAAGGCCGCGCCAAAGACGACGGCAACNCCGGTGTCTTCCAGCAGCGCCGTGGCGAAAACCTCGTCATCGGTGATAGTGACGCCCGACGGGGTGGTCTTGCCGATCAGCCCTGCGATGGACGGATAGACATAGAACGCGCCCTCTGGCTTGGGGCAGACGATGCCGTCGATCTCGCTCAGCATATCCACTACCAGATTGCGACGGCGGGTGAACATCTTGTTGTTCTCGGCGATGTAATCCTGCGTGCCGTTCAACGCCTCCACCGCCGCCCACTGGCTGACGGTGCAGGGGTTCGACGTGGATTGCGATTGTACCTTGCGCATCGCGCCGATCAGCTTTTCCGGCCCCGCCGCATAGCCGATGCGCCAGCCGGTCATGGCATAGGCTTTGGACACACCGTTGACCGTCAATGTCCGGTCATACAGCGCGGGCTCCACCTGCGCGGGGGTGCAGAATTTGAAATCATCATAGGCCAGATGTTCATACATATCATCGGTCATCACCCAGACATGGGGGTGACGCATCAACACATCGGTGAGCGCTTTCAGCTCATCCCAGCTATAGCCCGCGCCCGTGGGGTTCGAGGGCGAGTTGAAGATGAACCATTTCGTGTTAGGCGTGATCGCCTCTTCCAAGGCCTCTGGCGTCAGCTTGAAGTCATTCTCCAGCGTCGCGGGGGCAATCACCGGCGTGCCACCGGCCAGCAGCACCATATCGGGGTAGCTGACCCAATAGGGCGCGGGGATCACGACCTCTTCACCGGGGTTCATCGTGGCCATCAGCGCGTTGTACAGGATCTGCTTGCCNCCNGTGCCNACGCTGACCTGNGACGGCGTATAGTCCAGCCCNTTGTCGCGCTTGAACTTGGCGCAAATCGCCTGCTTCAGCTCGGGGATNCCNTCNACGGCNGTGTATTTGGTCTTGCCCGCGGTGATCGCGGCGATACCGGCGTCCTTGATNTTCTGCGGCGTGTCGAAATCCGGCTCTCCGGCACCCAGCCCGATCACATCCTTGCCTGCGGCCTTCAGCTCGGCGGCTTTTTGGGTCACGGCGATGGTGGGCGACGGTTTTACGCGCGCAAGGGTCTTGGACAGCAGTTCCATTTCGGCCTCAGTTTGTTATGTGTTCGTGATACTCATAGGGCTGACCCCCGCACCGATCAAGCCAGATCGGTCCAAACAGGAGAGACGCAATGGCCGAGAACGAAGACTGGTACGCATCCGACGTGGCAACCTTTGGCGACCGGGTCGCCGCCGCGCGCGAGAACGCGGATATGACNCAAGCCGCGCTCGCCAAGCGGTTGGGGATCAAGCAATCCACCCTGCGCGGCTGGGAAGACGACCTGTCCGAACCCCGCGCCAACCGCCTGTCCACGCTCGCCGGGGTCNTGGGCGTGTCGATGATGTGGCTGATCAACGGCGAGGGCGAAGGCATCGACGCCCCCGATGACACNGCCGCCACCGACGCCAATATCAAAGAAGCATTGATCGAACTGCGCGACATGCGCGCCGATCTGTTGAAACGGGCCGAACAAATGGGCCGTCTCGAAAAGAAACTACGCCGGATTTTCAAAGGGAACACCCATGGCTGAGCTGCACGAACACAAGGTCAAACGTCTGCATATGCGCTCCATGCGGCGAGGTATTAAGGAAATGGATCTCATTTTACCTTCTTATGCCTCGACCCGTCTCGCGACGATGGATGACGCGGCATTGTCACTATATGACGACATGCTAAGCGAGAATGATCACGANCTTTATCAATGGGTTACGGGGCAAACACCTGCGCCCGAACCCTTTACCGCGCTGATCGCGGACATCCAGACTCATCTGGCTGCAAACCCGCTTTAGGCGCGGTTTCCCCTGCGGATGTCGGCCCCCGCGCGCCGACATCCGTCCGGTTTAACGATATATTTTATTTTTATCTTCAGCTTCCGCCCCAATCGCAATGTCGGAGTTGAATATGAGTATCCAAAACCCCATCCCCATCCCCCCGTCAGAGGCGGGATTCATGCAAAGCTACCTCGATGCGCTCGGGCTGGTNGAACGGCTGCACCGCCTGCTGCTGGACGTGATCAAGGATGAATTCGAACGCGTCGGCGTGCTGGACATCAACGCCGTGCAGGCGCTGCTGCTGTTCAACATCGGCGANAATGAAGTCACNGCCGGAGAGTTGAAAAGCCGCGGCTACTATCAGGGCAGCAACGTCAGCTATAACCTGAAAAAACTGGTGGATATGGGCTATATGCACCACCAGCGCTGCCAGATCGACCGCCGCTCGGTGCGNGTGCGGCTGACCGGCAAGGGGCGTCACATCAGCGGNGTCGTGTCAGACCTGTTTGGTCGCCACGCCAGCGGGCTGATGCACAAGGGCGCGCTGGGCGCATCGGGCATGGATGACATCACCCGCGCGCTCAAACGGATGGAACGCTACTGGACGGACCAGATCCGCTATATCTACTGACCGCGCAGGGCGGGCGGGGCTTCGTCAGCCAGTTGCGCCAGCGACAGCACCGCCAGCTCGCGCAGCAGCTTGGTGGTCATGGCAGATTGATAGGCATCAAACCCCGCGACGGGCAGGGCAAAGGCACCGGGGCCGGTGATCACCTCCGCCATGAAATACCCCGTCAGCGTGCTGTCCTCCTCCGCCGCTTCGACCACCAGCGCGTTNACCGTCAGATCNCGNCCCGCCANCTGTCGTTTCACGTCACGGGGGCGGGGCCCAAGGTTGGATATCCCGTCGCCCGAGATATCAAGCGTGTGCTTCAAACATGCGGGCCGCTGCGCCAGATAGGCCGCCCCCGCCGCCACCGCCACGCCAAGCGCGGTGCCGGGCGACGCCGCCGCGCGCTCTACCTGTCGCAGCCCGTCGATCAGCTCTTGCAGGGCGGCGGCATNACNGATCGACCGCCACGGGGCAATAACGCGCTGGTCTGTCGGGCCGCTCCATTCATAGACCAACAGGGACACNGGNGCNTCNGGTGCCGACAGGATCGCCGCNCGCACNGCCGGATCGTCCANGGCCCCGGCAACCCCGTCCAATTGCAAGCGGTACTCCCGCGCATCGACGGACCCCGACACATCCAGCCCCAAGGCCAAGGCCTGCCGACACTCCGCCACGCCAGCCGACGCCCAAAGCGTTGCGCCGACAAGGGCCGCGACCCCCGCGCGGATCATCCCGCGTCCTCGACCACGGGCAGGCTGCCAATCGCAGGGGGNGTCAGCTCGCGTTCCAGCTTGATNCGCATGGCGCGTTCAAAATCCTCGAACCCGTTGGCGATCACCAGAAACGCGCCGGGGCCGTGCAAGACNTCGCGTTTGTAAAAGGCGATCAGCCCNGTCTCGGCCTCGAAATCGGCGGCATTCACCACCAACCCGTTGACCGTCACATCGTCGAAATCAAACGACCGATAGGCCAGCGGCGGGCCAAAGCCTTCGTTGTTCTGACCGTCCCCCGCCAGATCAATTGTCTTGTATAAACAACGCGGTGCCCGCGCCATGACCGCCGCACCAAACCCCAGCGCATAGCCCATGGCCGTGGGGAAATCATTATGACTGCGCTGGCTGCCCGCCACCACGCCCGCCGCGCGCGTCAGATCGTCGGGCGAGTCTATCATCTGCCAATCGAGCACCATCTGTTGGTTATAGCGCCCCGACCATTCATAGACGGCCAGCGCCACCGGAAGATCACTGGCGAAAAACGCCCGCCGCACCGGGTCTGACAGCAACGCGGCGGCGGTGCCGCCACGCTGCAAGCGGTCCTCGACCGCATCAACCGAACTGGACACATCCATCGCCAGCAGCAGCGCCAGCCGACACTCCGCCGCCGCAAGGGCCGCGGGTGCGACGCCCAGCGCTGTGGCAAGGAAGGCCGCCCGGATCATCGGCTTACCAATGGCCGGTGTTTTCCATGCTGGCCCAGGGTTCCTGCGGCTCCAGCCGGTCCCCTTCTTGCAGCAATTCGACCGACACATTGTCGGGCGACCGGATGAACGCCATATACCCGTCGCGCGGAGGACGGTTGATCGTGATCCCGTTCTCTTGCAGCATCTTGCAGGTTTCATAAATGTTTTCAACGGTATAGGCGAGGTGCCCGAAATGACGGCTGTCATCGGGCAGCGCATCATCGCCGTCCCAGTTATAGGTCAGCTCCACATCCGCATGGCCGTCGTCCTGCCCGGGAGGGCACATGAAAATCAGCGAAAACCGCCCATCCTCATTGTCGATCCGGCGGCGCTCTTTCAGGCCCAGCAGCTCGTAGAAGGCTTGCGATTTCTCCAGATCCTTGACGCGCACCATCGTGTGCAAATATTTGATCGGCATGGGTTGGCTCCTTTGCTTTCGTCTTCGACCTGCAGGGTAGCACGGCTGGCGGCGGTTGCCAGCGGATGTCAGAATTTTGACTGAAATCCCAACGAGACGGAAAACTCGCTCGTTTCGAACCGGCTGACATTGGATCGCGTCCGTCCGGCGCGTAAAGTCACACTGGGCGCAAACCCCGCATAGTCCACATCAGGTAACATGATGTTAACGTCAGCATAGGTTGCGTAGTCTTGCTTGCCACCGGGGACATCGAAAACCGCAAAATAGGTGTCGTAGTCGGTTTTTCCCAAGGTTAAGCCTGCGTTCACAACCGCCGGACCGATTTGATCGGCGAAGCTATAGCTTAACCGTAGGGACGCGGCTTGCGAGGCATAGTTAACGAAGTCGCTGTCGGTCTCGCGTAGATTGACGGAAACGCCGATACCATCACCCCAAGCGAGCTTGTGTTGGGATCCTACAATCAGGGACACGGTGTTACTGTCAAAGTAACTAGTTCGGTCACTAAACCGTTTTTCTAGCGTCGCGCCCATGGAGACCGAAGTCGAAGCAGACAGCTGCCAGCGGCGACCGACGCCAACACGCATGAATGAATAGCTGCGATCGCCTCCCGACCAGTATTCGCCAAGCGATCCGGTTACATCGGCGCTTCCGCCCGCCGCGCCGACCGCGAAGGACTGCCGAAGTGAAACATCTGCATAGGTTGCTCCGAAATCACTGTTACGTGCTTCAGGTGCCAAATCATGCGACCCGCTATCAAGCGCCACACGTTGTACAAACAGGCGACCCGAAAGATCCGTCCGCGTCTTTTGAGTGCTCCGCAAACGGTACCCGACGACCGCGTCGACGGTACCGACGATACCCGATAGGGCCTGCGCCGATCCGCTGAGCCGCCCGGTAAACGGCAAGCCGTCGATCACCTGCTGTGCGGTGTCAGCACCATTGTTGACATTGCTAGAGGGCTTCACCCCGCCTGTAATGGAAAAGCGAAACGGATTTTCACGCCGCACACGGGCATAGTCACGCGCAAGCTGCTCTTCTATCTCAGGGGTCGGGGCGTTTTGAACGGCACGTCTAAGCCAAAGTTGAGTGAGGGTCGGGTGCCCTTCTGCAAAGGTCAGCCGTGCTGCCAGTTCCGCGGCCTGAAACTTCTGTACCCTGGTGTCCGCATAGCGGTAGGCGCGGGCCGCAGACTTTCGCCCATCCGTTCCGTGACCCATATCTGCATGCGCTGTGGCCAGAACATAATGCGCATACGCCGAATGCGGGTCCGCGACCAGCAACCCTTGCGCGATCTGCGACGCCAGAGCAGGGCGTTCACCATTCAGCGCATGGACCGCCAATGATCGGGCCTCTGGCAGGGACAACGCGACCGACTGCTCTGCCGCGACAGAGCCACTGTTCAGCAGGCAGAGCCCGGCCACTGCACAGCCGATGGCGCAATTGGCGAAAGACACGAGACAGCCGCTCTATCGCTGGGGCTGATTGCAGATCGCGTCTTCACCAGGTTGGCCGCATTGGGTCAGGACAAACGCGCCATACTCGATCGGTGTGCCCGATCCGCCCAGCGCAATGTGGTTCTCGGCGTGGATCACACCAGCAACTTCCGTGGCACCCGTGCCCCCGAAAATACCGCCGTATTCGCCGACCGCGCCGTTAGACTGTGACGCGGTCCCGAAGAAAGAGCCGTCGTCCGCGATGCCAGTGCTGTCCAGCGCGATGTTCTGCGCCTCGAAAGGGGTGGCGGAGTTGGGATCGTAGGTGCCGCCTGTATCAAAGTCGGTCACCTTGCGTTCATAGATGATCCCTGTAACCGCCGCGTCGGTAAAGTCGCCGGTCAGAACCACTTTGCCCGTCACTTCGGCGGCCTGACGCGACAGGGTGTCGGGGTTAGTCCCGTCTGCAACCGGTGCCAGATCTTCCCCGGACCCGGCGCCGTTCAGCAACCCGATGTAATTCCCCGCATAGGTCACCAGCCCGCCCTCGGACTGCGTGCCCGGTGCGACCGGCGCTGAATACGAGGTGTTGGAATATCCGGCACCCGAAAAGACCTGCTCGAATTGCCCGCCCGTCATCACCACAGCGGCGCGGGTGCCATCGATGCCCTTCACATACGCGGTGACGTGGCGGTCCAGCGACCCGTCCTGCGCGGTGTAGGCTTCATATCCGTTGCGGTCCAAGCCGGGGCGGCGGCGATAATTGGCGGTGAACTCGCTATCATCTGCGGTGATACCCGTGATCGACAGCGTCTGGGACGCCGGATCATAGCTAAAGCTCTTGAGGTCCTTCGCCAGTTCTGCGGGAATGGCACTGGCACCTGTGCTCCCGCCGGTGCCCGTGCCCGTATCTGCCCCCGTCTCGCCGTTAAACGGCGTGCCACTGCCACATGCTGCCAAAAATACGCACAGCGCCAGCGCTGATGTCCCGAATTTCATAACTGTCTGCCTCGAAAATTTCTTGTTGATTGCTGCGACAGTCGCCAATCGTGCGCCCTGCTGTCAACGCTCCACCTTGCCCCACGTGCATTTGCCGCCAAAGTGCTACCCAAAAACAATACCGCATATGGCGGTTCCGGTGGCCTGCTGCCGCAGATATAGTAGACCCCGAATCCACGCCCATATGACAGGACGCCCCCCATGCCGATCAGCCCCGACCAACAAGCCGAAATCGACGCTCTGCGGGCAGAGCCGAAACAGACCCTGCGCGCCGTCTCCGAAGGGATGGAGGCCCATCTCTACAAGGCCATTCCCGTGCTCGACCACGGCTTTGTGCGCGTCATCGACTATATGGGCGACGATGCGGCGATCTGTCAGGCGGCCCGCGTCAGCTATGGGCGCGGCACGAAATCGGTGCAGAACGACGAAGGGCTGATCCGCTACCTGATGCGCCACTGGCACTCCACCCCCTTCGAGATGTGCGAGATCAAGCTCCACGTCAAACTGCCCGTCTTTGTCGCGCGCCAGTGGATCCGCCACCGCACCGCCAACGTCAACGAATACTCCGCCCGCTATTCGATCCTGGACCGCGAATTCTACATCCCCGAGCCGTCCCATGTGAACGCCCAAAGCGTGGTGAACAATCAGGGCCGCGGCGGTGTTCTTGAAGGGGCAGAGGCCGCCCGTGTGCTCGAAATCCTCAAGTCCGACAGCAACCGCGCCTATGACAATTACGAGGCGATGATCGCCGAAACCGGCCCCGACGGGGAACCGCAGGACGGTCTGGCACGAGAGCTGGCACGGATGAACCTGCCGTCGAACATCTACACGCAATGGTACTGGAAGGTGGACCTGCACAACCTGTTCCACTTCCTGCGTTTGCGCGCCGATGCCCACGCCCAATACGAGATCCGCGTCTATGCCGATGCCATCTGCAACGTCGTCGCCGACTGGGTCCCCGCCGCCTACCGCGCCTTCGAGGATTACCGTCTAGGTGGCGCAACCATGTCCAATACAGCTCTTGAGTGTATCCGCCGGATGGTGAAGGGTGAGGAGGTCACGCAGGAGACCTCTGGCATGAGCAAGGGGGAATGGCGGGAGTTTATGGCGGTGGTTGATGGGTGAAAGTAACGCTAGCTTAGTCACGGTATCCGATATTTTTGGTGTCGGTAAAATCGCAGAATCTGCTGCAGCAAAGCGGCTTGCCGATGCCGTTTGTCATGGTGCTGGCCGGCTAGTAAACCCATGGTTCTTAAAAAGGGAAACGCGAACAATCTTGCAGTTGCAAAAAGAAGCTTCTGATAGTTTGAGCAACAGATTTTCCGGGGAGTTGACGCTTGCAGATCGAGCGCAGCTCACTGTTGGCTTCGATCAGCTACTTGCCCAGCAAAACCGCGAACAAATATCTAGAATAGCGATTGATGACTTGAGGTCTGATCCTCTGATATATGAGGGCGGCGGAAAAATTAGCACCGATTGGTTGGCTATGTTCTGGAAGAATGCGGAGAATGTCTCTCATAAAGAAATGCAGGTTCTCTGGGCAAAGGTTCTTGCGCGAAAAGCTAAACTTCCTAGGGAAATTTCGCCTCGAACAGTCCAGCTTTTGTCAACTTTGACCTATGAAGAAGCTACGATGATTCAGGGCATTGCTCCCTTTGTGGTTTCATTTCATGTAACCGAAGGTGAGTACTCATCGAAAGTTGGTGGCACATTTACCAGCATTGGTCAGTATCAGGGTACGTTTAGCATCCCAACGGAGGCCAAGAAGACGTTTGAGAATGAAGCGTATAGACTATTGCCTCAGTACGATAGAAACGCGCTTGACGCGGCGGGAGTAATGCAATCCGCGAACGGCTGGGCTTCGGAATATTGGACGAACTATGATAGTGAAGTGCAGCTAAGCATCGGGTGCACGCGCTTTTGCATCTCCGGTTTGCCGCTCCCGAACAAACGATACGAAAAGCACTACCTTTTGGGCTCCGGAAGTGGGTTCACGCTAGAAGGTCACGAATTAGTTCAAGTGTGTGGTATGGCGGCTGACCATGGGCTGGTTTCAGCATTGAAATGCGTCTTGAACGTAGCCAATTGTGATTTGGTCAAAGTAGTTTGAAGCGAAAAACGATGGGTTAAGGTTGAGTCCTTTGGTTTATGCTGAAAGAGGTCAAGCTTATCCCAAGCAATACGCTCAAATGCTCAGAACCCACGCCCAATCTAAGTCACATCTCTCACACCTAGCAAAATACCCGCGCATTCCGCGTTCGGCCCTTTGAACAGTCCACTGGACTGTTCAATCCGGCTTTGCCGGACCATGCCTCACACCAGCGAACGCACGCCACCGCACGCCACTATAACCAAAAATAAACCAACAATAACAATAGGTTAAGTTACCCATGGGTAACCCGAGCCCCGTTCCGCAGCCCGTGCCTCTGCCGTTGCGCGTAGCAGCAACACACCCCTAGGGGGCAAAAAGGCTAGACTTGGCCGCTGACGCGGGGCAAATTAAGGGAAATTGAAAATAACGAGGGATATTATGCGTCTAACAACAGGAATGATGGCCGGATTGGGTCTGATGGGCGCGGTTCTGCTGCCCGCGCAGGTCTCGGCAGAGCCCAAGATCTATGCCTACCCATCCTCGGCCAACTATTGCCCCGCAGGGCTCCAGCCGATCACCATTTCCGGTGTCATCTGCTGCGGCACGCCGAACACCAGCACCAGCTACCAGCAGATGATGGCGCACCCCGCGCCGAAAAAGCACAAGGTGCGGCACTATACGCCGCGTCCCGTCACCTATTCCTGCGTGCCGGGGGAAAAGGGCTGCCGCTAAGCCGCAGCCCCGCGTGCCCATGCCCGCATGACGACCAGAAAACCCGGTGTCCCTTGGGCATCGGGCTTTTTTACAGCAGTTCCAGATCCGTCGCCATCTGACGGCCATCACGGCCCTCGGACATCTCGAAGGACACTTTCTGCTCGTCCGCCAGTCCGGTCAGCCCCGACCGTTCCACCGCAGAGATATGGACAAACACATCCGATCCGCCGCCCTCCGGCGCGATGAACCCGTATCCTTTGGTGGTGTTAAACCATTTGACTGTACCCGTTGGCATTTCTCAACGCTCCTCATTAATCGCTGTCACGGCGTCGAAAAATTGCTTTCGCCGCCTTACGCGATAAAAGGTTGTTCACCCGCGCCGGAAATCAAGAAATTTCGCGCTGCCCGATTATCTTAGGACATATGAAACCCCAAAAAAGTGAGGTGAGAATGCTGATCTACGGTTTGAAAAACTGCGATACCTGCCGCAAGGCGATCAAGGCGCTGCCCGACGCGCAGCTCGTCGATGTGCGCAAAGACGGTGTCCCCGCCGACGTGCTGGCCCGCGCCCACGCGCAACTCGGCGCAGCACTGGTCAACACCCGTTCGACCACATGGCGCGGTCTGGACGAGGCGGCACGCGGTGCCGATCCACTGGAATTGCTCGCGGCCCATCCCGCCTTGATGAAACGCCCCCTGATCGCGGTGGGGGAGGATCTGTTCCTCGGCTGGAACGACGCGACAGAGGAAAAGGTCAAAGCCGCGCAGTAACCCTCAGCGGCGGCGCGCCAGCAAGACGCGATCCAGCGCAACCGGCCCGCCGCCCTTGACCACCAGCACCACCAGCAGCAGCACCCAAAGCCCGCGTTGGTCCAGAATGGTGCCGTCCGGCAGACGGTCAAACCACTGACCAAGCGCGCTCCATTGCCCGTGGCCGTATAGATCGGTGAGCGATTGCAGCACCACAAAGCCGATCATCCCCAAGGCCGCAAACCGTGTGAACAGCCCCAGCACGATCAACGCGGGCAGCACGAACTCCGCCAGCGTCCCCGCATAGGCCACCAGCCCGTGCCACGCCGACAGCGCGGTCGCGTCATAGCCCGCCGCCTCGAACGCGCGGGGGAAGATCTGGACATAGGCACCGGTGCTCAGCGTGAACAGACCGTCAAGCTTGGTCACGCCAGAGGTAAAGAAATACTGCGTCAGCACCGCGGCGAACAGGAACCGCGCCAATGTGGGCAGCAGCCAGTCTTGCGCGGTGATCCAGCCGGTCGCGCGATCGTAAAGGGTGAGAGTCTTCAGCATCTTATCCGCCGTTCTTTGCGCAAAACGCGCCGGTTGCAAAGCACAGGCCCAAAGCCGCGCCAAGGTCAAAATCGGGGTACGTGGCCAGCGCGGTGTCATGGGCCTGATCAAGCGTGGCACCCGCAGCCAAGGCAGCGAACCAAGCGCCGCCGCCAGGGGGCAACAGATGCGGGGCGGGGTCGAAGTCGGGACGGGTGATCAACACGTCCTGCGCCTGCATCTGCGGCTTGGGCGCATCCGCCTGCATGTTGAACCGCCAGATGTCATACAGCGGCCAGTCGGAGCGGAGCAGCACCGTCGCGGGGGCGGGGGGCAGCTGCGCCTGCATCATCGCGTCGGGCGCAATCTGCTGGAAAGCGGCAAGGTCGAAGGGCGCGCTGTCGGCGGCGTGATAGGACCGACGGAGTGCGAGGTCGAGACGAGCGCAATCGGGCAGGTAACCCATCTTTGACAAAGGCGGTTGCGCGGCAAGAAACTGCGGAAAATCAGCGCCATAGTGCATCATTAACGGAGAGCTCGGCGGATGCGCACGCACAAAGGCGGGGGCGATCTGGTCGAAGTTCTGCGTGCCTAGAATCTTGACCACCAAGGGAAAGGCGCTGTGCAGCGCGCCGATCAGCGAATGGGTGACGTTGTTGCGGTAAACGTCATAGCGCGTGTCAGCGGGCGCGCCAGCGGCACCGCGGAGCCCTTCGGGGCGGTCCTGCGTCGGGTCCAGCAGGGGCGTACGAAACCGGTGCAGCGTGGTCATCGGGCCAGCACATCCGCCGCACGCTCTGCCTCGGCGCGCAGGGTTGGCCAATCGGGCACGTCATTGTCCCATTCCACCAGCACGGGCTTGGGGCCAGTACGGTCCAGCGTATAGGCCAGCAAATCCCAGACGGGGTCGACCACGGGGCGGCTGTGGCTGTCGATCAGCAGCGGCTGGTTGAAACCGACGCTGTCTTCCTCGTGACCGCCGACGTGAAGCTCGCCCACGGCGTCTACGGGATAGGCGTCGATATAGTCGCGCGGGGAGAGGGCGAGGTTTTGAGCTGAAATGAAAACATTGTTGACATCCAGCAATAAACCGCAGGAGGTTCGGTGGGTTAACTCGGCCAAAAAGTCAGTTTCAGACAAGGTCGATTCATCGAAGGCGAGGTAGCTGGAGGGGTTTTCCAGCAGCATCTGACGCCCGATCGTGTCTTGCACCTGACTGATGTGATCGGCCACGCGGGACAGGGTGGCTTCGGTATAGGGGAGGGGCAGCAGGTCGTTCAGAAACTCGCTGTCATGGGTGGACCATGCAAGATGTTCAGAGAAACTGGCAGGGTTTGCCCNGTCACANAGCTTTTTCAAACGGGCGAGGTGGTCGCGGTCCANTGGCATTTCGCCACCGATGCTNAGNCCGACNCCATGAACGGAGAGGGCGAATTTTTCGGACAGGGCGCGCAGCTGNGCCAGCGGNCGGCCGCCATCGCCCATGTAATTCTCTGCATGGATTTCGATCCATTCAACTGGACCAGGATCGTCTTGCAGGTCTTTGAAATGNTGGGGTTTATAGCCGACGCCCGGGCTTGCGGGCAATGTGTCGAAACGGGTGGCACCGTCTGGCATAAGAGGCTCCCTATNCGAGGGGTCGNGTAAAGGGGCCTGCGCGGCGGCANGGGGCGTGCCGCNCAGGCGAAGGGTTTAAGCCGCTAAGGGCTTANGCTGGCAGGTCNCGGTCCAGCGCTTCGAGGGAGCCCATACGCTCGGACCCGTCGGCCATTGCGGGCAGTTCCATNTCNGCGCAGGTGCCTGCGTCAACCAGTTTCCAGGCGTTGCCCTGGTAGTCGGTGACGGATGTGCCAGCGCATGTGGTGCCCGGGCCTGCGGCGCAGTCATTCTGACCGGCAAGCGCCACGCCGTAGCATTTTTCTTTCGACGCGGCGTTTGCTGCGGTCGAATGTGCGGACAGGGCAGCGGCAACTGCGCCTGCAACGGCGAGTGTTTTCATTGTGTTGGACATTGGTGTTTCCTCCTGAGGTTGGTTGCTTGTCGATAAGGACATTAAGCCGCGNGGGGTGCGACAAAGCTACTCACATCGGAGTGTGTCACAGAGGCGTCAGGAAATCGCCGGTTTTCTTGTAACAATTCGCGAGATTCCAGCGTTGGGAGGCGCAATTTTGAAACATAGTGAAAGGTTCGGGGCGCAAGATCGTTGCGCCCCGAGAGGTTTGTTACAGCTTTCAGCCGCGCAAATCGGGCGGTGTGGCTTCGATGCCCAAGGCGTTCGCCACNTCCGACAGCGCCTGAACCGAGGTCTGCTTTTCCCCCAGACGGCGGACGGACACGGTTTTCTCTTCGACTTCGCGCGCNCCGACNGCAAGGATCACCGGCACTTTNCCGACCGAATGTTCACGGACCTTGTAGTTGATCTTTTCGTTGCGGATNTCGGCCTCGGCGCGGACNCCTTGCGCCTTGAGNGTGGCNACGACCTCGTGCACGTANTCATCCGCCTCGGAGGTGATGGAGGCGACGACGACCTGACGCGGGGCGAGCCAGAAGGGCAGCTTGCCCGCGTGTTCTTCGATCAGGATGCCGATAAAGCGTTCGAANGACCCCAAGGTGGCGCGGTGCAGCATGACGGGGCGGTGTTTCGCNCCNTCCGANCCGANATAGGTCGCGTCCAGCCGTTCGGGCAGCACGAAGTCCACCTGATGGGTGCCGCATTGCCAGTCNCGGCCGATGGCGTCGGTCAGCACGAATTCCAGTTTCGGGCCGTAGAACGCGCCTTCGCCGGGGTTGAGCGTGGGTTCGATGCCTGCCTTGCGGGTGGCCGANAGCAACGCCGCCTCGGCCTTGTCCCAGACCTCGTCCGAGCCGGAGCGTTTTTCGGGGCGGTCCGAGAATTTGACGCTGAAGTTTTCAAAGCCGAGGTCNTTGTAGATGCCCGACAGGAATTCGATGAACTTGGCGGTTTCGGCTTCGATCTGGTCTTCGGCGCAGAANATNTGGCCGTCNTCCTGTGTNAAGCCGCGCACGCGCATGATCCCGTGNAGCGCGCCCGAGGGTTCATAGCGGTTGCACGANCCGAATTCGGCCATGCGCAGGGGCAGGTCGCGGTAGGATTTCAGACCNTGGTTAAAGATCTGCACGTGGCAGGGGCAGTTCATCGGTTTCAGCGCGTTGACCGATTTCTCGCGGGCGTGTTCCTCGTCCACTTCGACGATGAACATGTGGTCTTGGTATTTCTCCCAGTGGCCGGAGGCTTCCCAGAGTTTACGGTCCACGACCTGCGGTGTGTTCACCTCGACATAGCCGCCGGCGCGTTGCTTGCGGCGCATGTAGTCTTGCAGCTGGGTGTAGATCAGCCAGCCGTTGGCGTGCCAGAAGACCTGACCGGGGGCCTCTTCCTGCATGTGATAAAGGTCCATCTCGCGGCCCAGCTTGCGGTGGTCGCGTTTGGCGGCCTCTTCCAGCATGTTCAGGTGGGCTTTCANCTTTTCCTTGCCGGTGAAGGCCACGCCGTAGATGCGTTGCAGCATCGCGCGGTCGCTGTCGCCGCGCCANTAGGCCCCCGCGATGGACATCAGTTTGAACGCGTCGCCCGGCACCTGTCCGGTGTGTTGCAGGTGCGGCCCACGGCANAGGTCTTGCCAGTCGCCGTGCCAATACATGCGCAGCGGTTCGTCGCCGGGGATGCTGTTGATCAGCTCGACCTTNTAGGGTTCGCCGTTGTCCTCGTANTGCTTGATCGCGCGCTCGCGGTCCCAGACCTCGGTCCGGACGGGGTCACGCTTGTTGATGATTTCCTTCATCTTCTTTTCGATCAGGCCAAGGTCTTCGGGNGTGAAGGATTCCTTGCGGTCGAAGTCATAGTACCAGCCGTCCTTGATGACGGGGCCGATGGTGACTTTTGTGTCNGGCCAAAGCTCTTGCACGGCGCGGGCCATGATGTGGGCGAGGTCGTGGCGCACCAGCTCGTTCGCNTGCGCTTCGTCGGCCATNGTGTGGATCGCGATGCTGGCGTCCGCGTTGATCGGCCATGCCAGATCGTAATGGGCACCGTCCACGGTGGCGCTGATCGCTTTCTTGCCAAGCGATTTGGAGATGTCGTTCGCCACGTCGCCCGCAGTGATACCTGCGTCGTACTGACGTGCGTTGCCATCGGGAAGGGTGAGGGTGATCTGGGCCATCTGGGCCTCCTCGTCGGTTTGGCGCCTACGAGACGCCCGGTTGCGGGTTATATGCGTCCGGCCTGTTTGGCGTCGGCGGTCTGGCTTGTCAATATCGCGGTGGGGCGCGNGGGCGCGGCGNGTGAAATGGGGCGCTGTCCTTTCCTTGGGGGCGCGGTGCCATAGATAACATCAGATTAACGGGTAGCGACGGGACGCGAAGACATGCAGGATGATGTGGCGCAGCGGGCGTTTGAGACGCTTTCAGGGGCAGAGGGCGACGCGCAGGATCTGTCGCCCCATGCGCAAGAGGCCGAGGCCNCGAACGCCCTGCGCCATATCGCCAGCCTGACCATGACCAAAGTGGCCGACGGGCTGATTGACCCCAAGCTCATGCTGTCGTGGCTGCTGACGGCGCTTGGCGCGCCTGCGGTCTATGCCGGGGCGCTGGTGCCGATCCGCGAGGCGGGGGCGCTGTTGCCGCAGATCGTGATGGCGGGCTGGGTGCAGGCGATGGCGCGGCGCAAATGGGCGTGGGTCGCGGGATCTGCGGGGCAGGGCATCTTCGCGGCGNTGATCGTGCTGGCGGCGCTCACGTTGGACGGATCAGCGGCGGGGCTGGCGATTTGCGCGGCGCTGGCGGGGCTGGCGGTCNGCCGTGCGGCCTGTTCGGTGNCGTATAAGGATATCCTTGGCAAGACCGTGGGCAAGTCGCGGCGCGGGTCNATCACGGGCACGGCGGGGTCTGTCGCCTCTGCCGGGGTGCTGGTGCTNGCGCTTTTGCTGATGTCGGGGNTGGTNCAGGATCGCGGCGTGGTGATNGCGGCGATTGCGTTGGCCGCGCTGCTGTGGGGCGGGGCGGCGCTGTTGTTTTCCACGCTGGACGAGGCCNNAAGCGAGGGCGGCAANGCNACGCCTGCCAGTTTNTCTATCCTGAAGGAGGACGCGAACCTGCGGCGGTTCATTCTGGTGCGCGGNCTGCTGGTCGCCACATCGCTTGCGCCGCCGTATTTTGTGGTNCTGGCGGGGGGCGAGGANCAATCCGCCCTNGGCCAGCTTGGCGCGCTGGTGCTCGCCTCGGCCTTGGCGTCGCTGTTAAGCTCNTACGTCTGGGGGCGGCTGTCGGATCAATCGAGCCGNCGTGTGCTGATGTTGACCGGCATTGTCGGGGCCTTGGCGATGGTCGGTGCGGTGGCGCTGGCACTGCTTGGGATGGCGACGCAGATCTGGGCCATGCCGCTGGTGCTGTTCATCCTGATGATCGCCTATCACGGGGTGCGGCAGGGGCGGTCGACCTATCTGGTGGATATGTCGCCCAAGGACCAGCGGTCGGCCTATGCCGCCGTNTCCAACACGGTGATTGGCGGGCTGCTGTTGGTCGCGGGCGTGGCGGGGGGCGGTGCCGCGCTGATCGGGCCGGTGGCAACGCTGGTTCTATTCGCCGTCATGTCCGCAGGGGCCGCAATTGCGGCGCTTGGGCTGCACGAAGTCGAAGCGGCGGATTGATCGTCGGGGCTGCGAGGCGTATGACTGGGGCGCGCATTTGATCCAAAGAGGTTCGCCCATGTCCAAACACAACCGCAACTTCGAGCTGACGATCAGCGATATCGACCTGATCGAGGCAGCGCTACATGTGACCAAACGCGATCTGTCGATGGATGCGCTGGACGAGACCGCATCGATGCTGCCCGCCGATGCCGCCAAAGACAGCCTGCGCCGGATCGACGATCTGCTGGGCCGTCTGCACAACCAGAAAATCTTTTATCGCCCCGCCAAGGGCACCTATCTGGGGGGCTGAGGATGACGGCTCCGATGTATCTGGAGACGCCTCAAGGGCGGCGGCTGGCCTATCACAAGACCGAAGGCACAGGCCCCTGCGTGGTGTTTCTGGGCGGTCTGAAATCCGACATGATGGGCACCAAGGCGGTGTTCCTTGAAGACTGGGCCAAACGCGAGGGGCGGGCGTTCTTGCGGTTCGATTATTCGGGTCACGGGGAATCCTCGGGCGCGTTCACGGAGGGCTGCATTGGCGATTGGGCCGAAGACACATTGGCCGCGGTAGAGGCGTTGACCGAGGGCCCGATCCTGCCGGTAGGATCATCCATGGGCGGCTGGCAATCGCTGCTGCTGGTGCGCGCGCTGCCCGCGCGGATCGCGGGGCTGGTGACCATCGCCGCGGCTCCTGATTTCACCGAAGACGGCTATTGGGCCAGCTTCACCGAAGCGCAGAAACAGACTTTGGCCGAGACGGGGCAGGTCGAACTGCCCTCCGATTATATGGAGCCTTACATCATCACCCGCCGGATGATCGAGGACGGGCGCAAGCAGCTGGTGCTGCGCGATCCGCTGCATCTGCCGTTCCCGACGCGCTTCCTGCAAGGCACCGCAGATACCGCCGTCAGCGTCGCCACAGCCGTGCGTCTGCTGGAACATGCGCAGGGGCCGGACATGCAGTTGCAACTGGTCAAGGATGCGGACCACCGCTTTTCCGACGACCGCTGTCTGGAGCTGCTGATCCAAGCGGTGGAAGAGGTCGCCGCCACGGCCTGAGGATAAGGGGCTTGCCATGCGAAAACCGGCCAGCATGTGGAGCCTTGAAACCTTTGGGCGGGTCCGGCTGTCGCGGCATTTCTTTATGCGCGATTTCATGTACTCCGAGATCTCGGGGTTTCACGGGCAGCCCAATATCCCCGACAATCCCGATCTTGCCATTGAAAACGGGCGGGCCTTTTGCACGACCCTGCTGGACCCGCTAGAGGAAACCTTTGGCCGCATCGCCGTGCGGTCGGGGTATCGGTCGGCGGCGCTGAATGCCTATGGCAACCGGCACAAGCTGAATTGCGCGGCCAATGACAACCCGATCGAATGTCACATCTGGGACCGTGGCGCAGAGGCGCAGGCGATTGCGGGGGCGACCATCGTGATCCCGTGGTTTGCCGACCAGTACGATCAGGGGCGCGACTGGCGTGATCTGGCGTGGTGGGTGCATGACCATCTGCCCTATTCCGAGATGTGGTTCTTTCCCAAGCTCGCCGCCTTCAACCTGACGTGGAGACCGCAGCCGCTGCGCAGCATCTCAAGCTATATCGCGCCGCGCGGGATGCTGTTGCGCGGCGGGAAGTCGCCGTCGGAGCCCCTGGCGCAGCGTCGTGCGCGCTATGGCGATTTTCCGCCCTTGCGTGGCATCGCCTATCCGTGATGAGGTGCGGCGCAGCAGCAGTGTCCCGAAGTGACGCGAATTTATGACTAGTGACAGGGACATACATGGCTGACCCTCTTGTTCTTCTGCCGGGCCTCATGTCTGACGCGCGGGTGTTCTGGCCGCAGATCGCCGAGCTGTCGGCGAAAACCGCTGTGACTGTCGCCCCGATTACCCAAGGCGAGCGGATCGAGGAAATCGCCTCTGGTCTGCTGGACCAACTGCCCAAGCGTTTTGCGCTGGCGGGGTTGGGGTTGGGCGGTGCTGTCGCGCTCGAGATTTTGCGCCGTGCGCCGGATCGGTTGACGCGGTTGGCGTTGATTGATGCCAGCCCGCTGGCCGAAACGCCGCAGACCGCCGCCGCGCGCGAGATGTTGATCGTCAAGGTCAAGTCGGGGCGGCTGGCCGATGCCATGCGTGAAGAGCTGAACCCCGTCTGGCTGGCCCCCGGTCCGAACCGCGCGGCGATCCTTGAGATTGCGCTGGATATGGCCGACACGCTGGGGCCGGAAGTCTATGTGCGCCAAGCCCGCGCCTTGCAACGGGCCCGTGACCAGCAGGCGGTATTGCGCAAGTGCAAGGTGCCGACGTTGGTGATGTGTGGCGAGGTGGGCAGGCTCAACCCCGTCAAACGCCATAGTTTCATGGCCGAACTGCTGCCNTATGCGATTTTGCGCGTGATCGAGGGGGCAGGGCATCTGCCTACGCTCGAACAGCCCAAAGCCACGACTGCCGCGATCAAGGAATGGTTGAAGATGCCCCTGACCCCAGCGTGATCGGGGCGGGTCAAGTGCGGGTTAGTGCAGCGCGTCGGTGATCGCCTTGCGCTGGTCACGCGGGACGATGTGCACGGGGCGTTTGGGCGTCGCTGTGTCCGGATCGATAAAGGGGTTNACCTTCCAGCGGCCTGTCACCTTGGCCNCGGCCGCCCGCGACAGCGCCCCCCAGATCAACCGTGGCAGCCCTTCGTTCCGCAGCTTGCCCGAGGGCGTCGGGATATAGCCGGTGCCGACGATCGGCCCAAGCGGGGCANGGTCGGACAGGGTGCGGGTCATGATGCTGGCAAAGGCGAGCTTGGGCTTGCGCAGCGTGTTGAACATCGGCGTGCCNCAGCAAGAGGCATACCAGCGCAGCAGATTTGTCTCTCCGAAGGAAAACACNGACAATTTGTCGAAACCCTGNTCGAAGTGGAACCTGTCNGGGGTGGTCTGGAACAGTTGGATCGCCCGTGGCGCGGGGTCGGGCTGGTCGAGGTAGACCTCGGCCGCGCGGCAATCGATGCAGTGGCATTGGGCNTGGCTGCCGCGCGCGGGTGTCACGCCGCGCAGGGTCCCTTTGACCGTGCCGCAGGCACAGGCAAAGGGCAGGTCACGCGGCGCGGCGGGCATTATGCCGTCGACTTCTGTGCGGGGANCGAGGTTTTACCCGCGCTGGCCGGAGCCGCAGGGGCCTTGGGGGCTGTCGCCTTGGCCGTGCGCTGGTTGTCGTCGATGAACTTCAGCACCAGCGGGCGGATATTCTCGCGCCAGCTTTTGCCGGCAAAGATCCCGTAGTGCCCTGCGCCGTCTTCNAGGTGGCTTGCCTTTTTGTCGTCGGGCAGACCGGTGCAGAGGTTCAGCGCCGCGATNCATTGACCGGGGGCCGAGATATCNTCCTTGGTGCCCTCGACCGTTTTGACGGCGACATCGGTGATCTTGCCGATGTCCACGGGCTGACCCTTGATCGAGAAGCTGTTGGTGCCGATCTCGTTGTCCTTGAAGATCCGCTGCACGGTGGAGAGGTAGAATTCAGCGGGCATGTCCATCACGGCGAGGTATTCGTCGTAGAACTTGTTGTGTTTGTCNTGGTCGCCCGCCANCCCNTGTGCGACNCGCATGATCTGGTCGCGGAAGGCCTTGGCATGGGTTTCGGCGTTCATCGTGATAAAGGAATTCAGCTGCAGCAGACCGGGATAGACCTTGCGNCCCACGCCCTGGTGCTGGAAGCCGACCTGCTGGATCATCATCTCTTGCAGCTGGTTCATGTTCACGCGGTGACCGAAATCCGTCACCTCTGTCGGGCTGGCCGCGGTGTCGATGGGGCCGCCGATCAATGTGAGCGAGCTTGGCTGCGCCTTGGGGTCCTGTTCCGCCAGATAGGCNGTCGCGGCGAGGGTCAGCGGNGCGGGTTGGCAGACGGCAATGACATGCACGTCGGGGCCCAGATGGCGCATATAGTCAACNAGCCGCAGGGTATAATCCTCTACGTCGAACTTGCCGGCGCTGACGGGGATGTCGCGGGCGTTGTGCCAGTCGGTGATNTAAAGGTCCGCGTCAGGGATCAGGCTGATGACGGTNGACCGCAGCAGCGTCGCATAGTGGCCCGACATNGGCGCGACCAGCAGGATCTTGCGCTTGGGCGCATCGCGGCCCTGTACGACGAAATGCACCAGATCGCCAAAGGCACCTTCCAGCTCTTTCTCGATCAGGACGGGATGGTCCGCACCATCAACGCCCACGGCGGGGGGGATNTCCCAATCAGGTTTGACCACCATGCGCGAAAAGCTGCGNTCGGTCACTTCGCCCCATGCGGCCATCCAGTTCAGCNCAGGGTTCGGGATGGCGGCAAAAGCGGGATACGATGCCATCGCCAACGCCGTGGCACCCAGCCACTGGTTGGTGTTTCTCANCGTTTCCATTAAATCGTAAGATGCCATATACTTCATGTAAGGGGTCTCCTGTTGGGGGCCTTGTGCCCGGCATCTTGTCAGACCCTCCCCCAAAGGTCGGCACGATGCTGCAGGTGCAAACATAGGGAGGAACGGTTACTATGACAATAAAAACAACCAAGACCGACGCAGAGAGCTCCAAGGCACAGGAACGTATGGAGGAAAACCTGCGNAAGGTCGAAGCGCTTGGCGCGCGGCTGTCGCAGATCATGGTCGGNCGGGACACGCATCAGGCGAGTTTGGACGGCCCGAATCAAGAGCTGTTTGCAAAGGCCGCCGCGTCCTANTGGACCGAAGCCGTACAGAACCCCGCCAAGATGATCGAACAGCAGGTNTCCTACTGGAGCAAATCCGTCGGCCACTTTATGGAGGCGCAGCAGGCGCTGGCCAAAGGCAAGCTGGCCGCGCCGGAAGATACCTCGCCCGAGGATCGCCGCTTTGCCAACCCGCTGTGGAAGTCGCACCCCTATTTCAACTTTGTCAAACAGCAGTACCAGATCAACGCAGAGGCCTTGGGCCAAGCGGTGGATCANGTGGCCGATCTGGCCCCGCATGAAAAGAAACGGCTGCAATACTTCAGCCGCCAGATCATCGACATGATGAGCCCGACCAATTTTCTGGCCACCAACCCCGATGCGCTGGANCGCGCTGTNGCGACCGAGGGCGAAAGCCTGATCCGCGGGCTGGAGAACCTGATTGCCGATCTNGAGGCGAATAACGGCGAGNTGATCGTGCGGCTGGCCGATGAAAGCGCGTTTGAACTGGGCCGCAACATCGCCACATCCCCCGGCAAGGTCGTCTATCGCAACAATCTGTTCGAGCTGATCCAATACAGCCCCAGCACCGAAAAGGTCGACGCCACGCCGATCGTGATCTTCCCGCCCTGGATCAATAAATTCTATATCCTTGATCTCAAGGCCCAGAACAGTCTGGTGAAATGGATCGTGGATCAGGGCTATACGCTGTTTATGGTGTCATGGGTCAATCCGGACCAAAGTCATCGTGACATCGGCATGGGCGACTATATCGAGGACGGGTTCCTGACCGCGATCCGCGAGGTCAAGGAGATCACNGCGCAGGAACAGGTGCACGCCGTAGGCTATTGCATCGCGGGNACCACGCTGTCGCTGACGCTGTCCTTGATGAAGCAGCGCGGCGATACATCCGTCAAATCCGCGACCTTCTTTACCGCGCTCACCGATTTNTCCGATCAGGGGGAGTTCCAGCCCTTCCTGACCGATGACTTTATCGACGGGATCGAGGCAGAGACCAAGGANAAGGGGATCCTGCCTTCGGTCATCATGGCGCGGACGTTCTCTTTCTTGCGGTCGAATGATCTGGTCTATGGGCCCGCGATCAAAAGCTACATGCTGGGCGACACGCCGCCGGCCTTTGATCTGCTGTATTGGAACGGCGACGGGGCGAACCTGCCGCAGCGCATGGCGATGGAGTATCTGCGCGGGCTTTGCCAGCAGAACAAGCTGGTCGAGGGCGGCTTTGAACTGTTGGGTCATCGTCTGAAGCTGGAGGATATCGACGTNCCGCTNATCGCCATCGGCTGCGAGACCGACCACATCGCGCCGTGGAAAGACAGCTATCGCGGCGTGCGCATGATGGGCAGCGCGGACAAGACCTTTGTGATGACCCAATCGGGCCANATCGCGGGGATCGTGAACCCGCCGAGCAAAGGCAAATANGGCCACTACACAAACGACNACCTGTCGNTGGATCACGAGGACTGGCTGGAGGGGGCAAAGTTCCANGAAGGGTCGTGGTGGCCCCGCTGGGGCGCGTGGCTAGAGAATCGCTCTGACGGGAAAGTCGATGCCCGTATTCCGGGTGAAAAGGGCCGTGATACCTTGGGCGANGCNCCGGGNACCTATGTGGTGCGCAAGGCAAGGGGCTGATCTGATTAGTCAATTTTTTATGGGGCGGCGGGCTGGAANGGNCTNATGCTGCATTGCAGAAAAAACTTGCAATGCCGCACCGCAGCATCTATCTATGGGGTAGTCATAACGTAGCGGTAGACGCCGCTTGACCCCAGAAGGAGAGTTTACCATGACGAAGACACCAGATTTCGCCGCGATGATGAAAGACATGATGGGTGCATTCCCAGTTGACACATCCGCAATGAACGACGCGTTCAAAACAACCGCGACACTGAACGAAAAGCTGTCCGGCGTAGCGCTGAACGCTGCCGAGAAATCCGCCGAGATTTCCAGCAAATGGACAAAAGACACTCTGGCAAAAATGTCCGAGATGTCGAAAGCCAAGCAAGAGCCAGCAGATTACGCCAAAGCAATGACCGAGTTCACCTCGGCCTCTGCTGAAGTCGCGTCCGAGCATATGGCCGCTTTCGCTGAAATCGCGAAAAAGGTNCANATGGACACNGTNGAGCTGATGATGGCTGCGGGCAAAGACATGTCCGAAGAAGCAACAGCTGCTGTGAAAAAAGCGACATCCGACGCGACAGCCGCCACAAAGAAAGCCGCTGCGAAGTAATCGCACCGGCCTTTGGTTCAGGTAAAGATTGATCAGGGCAGACTTTGCGGTCTGCCCTTTTTTGTGGCACCTATCTTTTTCATTTAAGCTGCCCTAAGCTGCAATGCAGCATGCTATTTGGGAAGGATCTACCGTGACCGAAACAGTCAAGCCCCTGCTTATCAAACGATATGCCAGCCGCCGCCTGTATAATACCGAAACCAGTGACTATGTGACGCTGGATGATATCTCGGGGTTTATCCGCGACGGGCGCGAGGTGCAGATTGTGGACCTGAAATCAGGCGACGATCTGACCCGTCAATATCTGCTGCAAATCATCGCCGAACACGAAAGCCGCGGTGAATCCGTGCTGCCNGTGGATGTGCTGAACGATCTTGTGCGCAGCTATATGTCCCCCGATGCGAGCGTTGTGCCGCAGTTCCTCAAGACATCGTTTGACATGCTGCGCGACGGTCAGGCGCGGGTGCTTGAGAACATGAACACGATCAACCCGATGGCGAAGATGCCCGGTTTCGAGGTCATGCAGGCCCAGCAAGAGGCGTTCATGAAGGCGATGACCGGCAATATGCCGACGCCTTGGAACGGCATGGGCAAGACCGACCAGCGCCCCGCCAGCGCCAAGGGCGATGACGCCGAAAGTCTGGATGCGATCAAACAACAACTNGCCGAGCTGCAGGAAAAACTCTCCAAGCTGAAGTGACGGCGATTGGCCCCCGTTTGAACGGTTAAAGCCCACCCGCTGACGGGTGGGCTTTGGTGTGTCTGCCGGATGCCTCCGGCGGGNGTTTATCTGGCAAAATGAAGCCTCAGGCCGCNGCGGATTTCGTCACCGTCGCCAGCGCCCCGAGCAGCACATTCACAATCGCGTCGAGCTCGGCTGGTTGCAGTTGCACGGGCAGGCGCACGTCGCAGGCGGTCATCAACATGGCGCGGGTCCGGGGNAGGTCGGGCAGNTCNTNGATGAACTGCCAGTTCCAGAAGGCGCGCGCGTTGTCGGTGCTTTGGCCGAAGACCTGAACCTTGACGCCGGCCTTGGCGCTGGCTTCGGCNAAGGCGCGGATGGCGGCATCGTCCAGCCCGACCAGATTGAACTGGATGGAATCCGGCGCGCGGGTTTCGGGGGGCAGNGGGGCGGGGACGTCGATCTGGGGGGCGGCGTTCAGCTTGGCCGCGACNTAGTCGTGGTTGCGCAGCCCGTCGGCCACACGGCGGGGCAGTTCGGCCAGTTGGGCCCGCACCAGCACCGCTGACAGGTTGTTGAGACGCANGTTATAAAGCGGCAGTTTGTTNTGCCAGCGCGNGCAGGCGTCCGCGATGCCGGGGTGTTTCTTCCAGTTGTGTTCATAGGCACCGGACATGATGATCGCACGGGCCACCAGATCGGCGTCGTCGGTGATCAGGATGCCGCCTTCGCCCGCGTTGACCATCTTGTAGGACTGGAAGGAAAAGCAGCCGATCTTGCCGATGGTGCCGATCTTGCGGTCGTGCCAGAGGGTGCCGAGCGAATGNGCCGCATCCTCGATCACCGGCACGTTTGCGGCATCGCACAGCTGCATGATCGCATCCATATCCGAGGTATGCCCCCGCATGTGGCTGATGATCACCGCGTCGACACCCGGCAGCTTGGCGGCGAAATCCNCCATATCGATCCGGTAGTTNNCCCCGACCTCGCAGAGCACCGGCGTATAATTGGCGTGGATCACGGCAGAGGGCACGGCCGCGAAGGTAAAGCCGGGGATCAGCACCTTGGCATTCTGCGGCAGGTCGAGCGCCAGCAGCGACAGAAACAGCGCGGCAGAGCAGGACGACACCGCCAGCGCATAGCGGCTGCCCATCATCTGCGCAAACTCGGCCTCCAGCAGGGACACCGGCGCATCGGCGGCAGCGGTGTAGCGAAACAGATCGCCGCTTTGCAGCAGCTGCTCTATCTCGGCGCGGGCTGTGTCGGGAATGGCTTCGGCGCTGTGCATGTCGGGCAGGGTCATATTTCAATATCCTGAATGTTTGTTTTCAGAATGGTAAANCAATGCGCCTATGGGACCAAGCCTTTTCCCCGTTCCGCTTCATGAATGTTTTGTGACTATATCCCCAGACGGTCGCGCAGGCTGAACCAGCTCATGGCGAGCGCAAGCAGCGGGCTGCGCAGNGCGCCGCCGCCGGGGAAGGTCGGCGTGGGCAGGGCGCTCATCGTGTCAAAGCCGTCGCCATCGCCCTGGATCGCACNGGCCATCAGCTGCCCTGCGTGGATCGCGGTGCCGACGCCGTGGCCGGAATAGCCCGAAGCCGACAGGATGTTCGGGGCCACGCGGGCCAGAAAGGGCAGCCGTTTCATGGTGATCGCCAGCGTGCCGCCCCAGGCGTAGTCGATCTTGACGTCGNGCAGCGCGGGGAAAACNTGGCCCATGGGTTTGCGCGCCTTGGCGGCGAGGTCGCTGGGGAAGCGGTAGCCATAGCTTTCGCCGCCGCCGAACAGCAGCCGCCCATCATGGCTGAGCCGGAAATAATTCACCACGAATTTGCTATCGGCCACGGCGACATCCCGGGGCAACACGTCTTTCACGCGGTCGCCCAAGGGTTCGGTAGCGACGATAAAGTTGTTGATAGGCATGACCTTGGCCGCAACCTTGCGGTTCAGCCCGCCCAGATAGCCGTTGCAGGCCAGGATCACATGGTCCGCCG